>JABWAJ010000283.1 GCA_013361075.1 Saprospiraceae bacterium
GAACAAGCTCTAAACGCGGCCATTCTTTGCAGCTTCCTTTCCGCCTTGGTGTCCTGCCTTAGTGCTTTTCAGCCAGCAGGAGCCGCTTGTATTTTTCCTGTACAATATGACTGAAAGCCTGCCCCGACAGCTTGCTTTCAATCCAGGATTCAAAGTCAAACAACTGAAGCATGGCCTTTTCAGCGGTATTGCCGGAAAGGGCATCAAAATCCTGACGCAATTGCCGGAGGGCTTCCTGTACTTCTTTTGCCTTGCCGGCTTTGACGGCTTTGCGCAGAAATTGGATGAGGCTCACCTCAAACGACAGCATGGTTTTGTGCTGGTTCAGAAACCGATGCGTTGAACGCAGCAGGGAATCGAGCAACAGGTAGTTGTCCATCTCATAGTGAATGATGAGGTTCAGGATGCGCGCCAAACTTTGCAGGTCCTGCCGTTCCACGCTCCGGGGCAATCGCAGCCATTCGTTCAGGTAGTCGAGCGCTTTGTTGAAATCGCCGGCACCAAAGTAGATGTAGAAATACTGGAAATAGAAACTGCTGCGTTCGAACTGGTCTTTGTCAAACAATTTCACTTCTTCCAGGTGTTGCTCCAATGCCTGAAGGCCTTCCTTAAACTCGCCGGTGACAATGCACAACCGGAAAGCGTTGGTATAATACTGCCGGTGGATCTTCAATTCATCATCGCGGGTATTGGGTTGTACATTGCGCAGTTTTTTCAGCACCTCCCGCACGCCTTCGTAATCGCCAAGGTAGCCACAACTCACCGAATAATTGCTCAGGGCTGAAATGTACTCCGAAACGTCTTCGCGCAACATGAGCGGCCTGGATTCCATAAGTCCGATCAGCAACTGGCTCATCGCATAAAACCCGGCATAGTCTTTTTGTGCATAGCTGAAAATAGACCGGACGCGGTAATACAATACCCTGGCCTGGTGCGACAGCGCATGCTTTTCGTCCTGCAACAGGGGGTGATCAGACAGGGAGGGCAGCTCTTCACCGGAGGCCGGGCGCAAGGCATTTTTCCGGATGCTCAGCCAACTTTCGTAAAAAAGATTCTGGTAAGCATTTAGGTTTTGAAGGCGTTCCGTGCATCGGGCTTCTTCTTCTTCAATTTCGGCGATGCGTTTGTCCAACCCGTCTATGTCGCCCCGGGCGTATGCCACTAATTTTTCCCAATGGCGAACTTCCAGCAGGGCACCGAATTTTTCGTATTCCTCTGCTAATTTCCCTGCTTTCGCCAAAATCTGGAGGCAATCGTCAAAATGCGCGCGCCGGTGCAGGGCACGCACCCCTTGCAACATCCCTTTGATTTTATAGTCAATGGAGGTGTTTTCGTCGTAAGCCTGCAGGCTTTTCACTACCAATTCGTAGAGGTAAGCTTTAAGTTCGGAATACTTGCGGCTTTGCATCGGCTCGCGGCCATATACCTGAAGGCGAAGGGCATCATCGTCGAATTGAACCTGGGCGTCCATCGCATCAAACAACGACGCATACTTGTTTCCTTTGTTCCCGGTGGCGCCGATGAATACTTTAAAGTACCGCTTTTCCGTTGCAGAAAGCGATTTAATCAGGCGAAAAAGCCGGTCAGAAGAGGTCTTAGGCATGATTCGAAGGCTAATGTGGTGAAATGAACCGGCATCCAGGCCGCAAAATTGCTGTGGGCATGCCCGCCGGTCTCCTACACAAAGCTACTAATCCTGTTCTGACAAAAACAGCCCACAGCCTGTGAATGTACAAATATTTACAATTCTTGAAACCTGACAATCCGATGGGTTTTTGGGCCGTCAGGAAGTAAGGGGCAAATTTTTTCGAAAGGATTGATGTTTTCGGAAGAGCAATCAAATTAGTTTTCGGAAATCATTTCCTCTCACGAAGTTATTGCCAACTTGCCAACTTGCCTGCTTGCGAACTTGCCAACTTGTTTACTTGCCTGCTTGCCCATTTGTACATTTTAATCCGGCCCGGAAACATTGTACCCCCTTCCCAATGTTATAGGTGTTCTTGCTTATGAAAAATCCATCATGAAAAACGAGAAACTCCTCCTGTTTGTCCTCGCAGTCGTTCAATTTACCGACATTATGGACTTTATGATCATCATGCCTTTAGGCTCTACCTTCATGAAGGAGTTCGAGATCACCCCTCAGCAATTCAGCATCATCGTGTCTTCCTACGCCATAGCTGCCTTTTGCTCCGGCCTAATTGGAGCAGGGTTCATTGACCGGTTCGACCGGAAAAAGGTGCTGCTTTTTATCTACGCCGGTTTTGCCGTTGGCACCTTAGCTTGTTCGGTCGCCCCCGGCTTTGGTCTTTTTTTAGCTGCGCGCAGCCTGACCGGCGTATTTGGCGGCATTTTAGCTGCCCTGGTGTTGTCCATTATCGGCGACAACATTCCCATAGAGCGGCGCGGTGCGGCAATGGGAATTGTGATGACGGCCTTTTCTTTAGCCTCCATTGCAGGCGTTCCCACCGGGCTTTTTTTGGCAGCACATTTTGGCTGGCAGGCCCCGTTTCTGACCATCGGGGGCATCGCTGTATTGTTGTGGATCGTCATTGTGTTTACACTGCCTCCCATGAAAAAGCATTTAGACAGCGGTTTGGTCCAGCGCAATCCACTGAAAGTTTTTAAAAACATCTTTGAAGACCCCAACCAACTGCGCGCCCTGCTTTTTACAGTCATCCTCATGTTCGGGCATTTTTCCGTTGTGCCATTCATTGCCCCTTACATGGAGCTGAACATCGGATTTACGAGTTACGAAGTTTCCTATATCTACGGACTGGGCGGTTTGTTTACCGCATTTTTGCTGCCCTTGTTTGGAAAATTAGCCGACCGCTATGGCCACGTACAGGTGTTTACCATTGCCAGTTTTTTTGCCCTGCTGTCCATTTTCGCCATTACCAACCTCCCCCAGGTTTCTATTGCACTGGCGTTGTGTGTCACCTCTTCTTTTTTTATTGTAGCCAGCGGGCGCAATGTACCTGCCACTACACTGGTAACCTCTGTTGTGCGCCCCGAAAGTCGTGGCAGTTTCATGAGTGTACGGGCTTCTGTCAATGAACTGGCTCTGGGCCTTGCCTCTTTCATGGCGGGCATGATTGTAACGAAACGCCCTGATGGTTCGCTGGAGCACTACCCTTATGTGGGTTACATCGCCATTTTTATGAGCATCGTTGCCATATTGCTTGCCCGCAGGCTGAAACCTGTAGCCGGCGGGTGAACATTTCCGGAAAATGGATATCCATCATAAAATAATTATTCCTGCCGATCAAACTATCCTGCAACGTCAATTTTCTGCTATTTTGCAGCCCCTGGTTATTAAAATGTACCCTGTAAACACCCCGTAGCAAAACAGTACCGCAATGATTGATCCGATGAAGTTCTGGAAAGATTCCGTTTCTACCGGCATTCGACTGATAACTAAGATATTTGAAAAAGGAGAGCCAACCGTTGGCCTTGAAATTCAACAACTGGAAAACTTCCCATCTGCACACCTCCGACGTGAGGTTCGGGTAGATGTTTTCCTGCCGCCGCAATATTTTGAGCGCCCCGGAAAGCGCTATCCGGTATTGTATTTCAACGACGGGCAGGATATGGGCATGGCGGGCATGGCCGGTACCCTGGAACAGCTGTATGCTTCAAAAGCGTTGCAACACCTGGTGGTCGTTGCCATTCATGCCGGCGACCGCATTCAGGAATACGGCACGGCCGGCCGCCCCGACTACAAAAACAGGGGCAGTAAAGCCGGTGCTTATACTTCATTTTTGCTGGAAGAACTGATTCCTGCATTGCACAGGCGCTACCGCTTGTCAGAAACGCCCCGGGATGCCGCTTTTGCCGGATTTTCGCTGGGCGGATTGTCGGCTTTCGACATTGCCTGGAACCACCCTCAGCATTTTTCTAAAATTGGCGTTTTTTCCGGCGCGTTGTGGTGGCGGCACCAGGCGTTTACGCCCGACAATCCTGATGCGTTCCGTATCATTCACGAAGTCGTTAGGGAAAACCGGAGGCGCGACGGCATGCGCTTTTGGTTTCAGTGTGGCACCAATGATGAAACTGACGACCGAAACAACAACGGCGTCATAGATGCAATAGACGATACCCTCGATCTGATCAAAGAACTGGAGCAGAAAGGATACCGCAATGGCCAGGAAATAACTTATGTGGAAGTGCAGGGAGGCGAGCACAACCACCATACCTGGGCCAAAATATTGCCGGATTTTTTAATTTGGGCTTTTGGCAAACCACAGGAATAACGGCTTGTCCGGAAAACACCCAGGCAAGCATTGGTTGGCCCCGGCTCCATAAAATCAGGCCGGGTTTTTCAAAAACGAGCGGATTGCCTGGAGCGCCTGACCGATAATTTCATAGTCAAGGCTGTAATGGATAAATTTCCCTTCCCGTGTCGTTTTTACAACGCCTGCTGCGCGCAAAACCCGAAGGTGTTGGGAGGTAATGGATTGTTCCAGCCGCAGGGAATTGTAAATTTTGTTGACGTTGATCGAGCCATTTTTGTCAATAAACTCGATGATTCGCAACCGAAGGGGGTGCGCCATGGCACGGAGCATTTCGGAAGAAACGTGGAGTTTCTCCCCATTGAGTGTTGTGTTAGTCTTTCTCATAGAAAATTTGCTTTACCGCCGGCAAACTTACCCGATGTCCCTTTCTTGTAAGCTGCCTGCTGAATAAGGTAAGCAAATATGCGTTTTTCCTTCATCTTTTGTGCCATCAGGCCCAATTTTTTTTACACCCTCCCACTAAATGCCCTGATGATAAATAAAAAATGCTGCAATCCCTACACTGTGGATTGCAGCATTTTCAAGAAGCGTAGCCTTAAAAAGCATCGTGTTTTGAGGATACCGGTGCACTGTTTTTATCCGCCGGCAAGCTCTTCAATTAATCTCGAAATTTGAGCAATTCTGTCTTTGTCTAAAGAATAATTGATGAATTTGCCATTACGGTCTGCTGCCACAACCCCTGCGCGTCGCAAAATTGCAAGGTGTTGGGAAGCAACAGATTGCTCCAGCCGCAACTTGATGTAAATGTCTGTCACATTCATGTTGCCGTGCTCTTCCAAAAGGTCGATGATGCGTTGGCGCAGCTTGTGGTTAATAGCCCGCAAGACCAATACCGCTTTTCTTAGCTCAGCATAATCGAGCTGGATTTGATCCTGGCCTTTGCGGAGGACGATGGATTCATTTTTTTGCTTTCTCATAATAATAACAGTGTTTAATGATCTGTTTAATAAATCGGTTCAAAGATCATGCCAAATTAAAAAAAACATTCATGCGTGTTGCCGGTCACCGGCTGCAGGGATGCAGTGAAATATTAAAAATAACGATACCATGCCAGCTTTTTGTATTTACCGGCATCTGTTTATACAAGAGAATCCCTCACCAAAGCCGGGATTACTTGCCAGAAGACAAAGCAAGTTAATGAAAATCAGTCAAATGAGCAAGTAAAAAAAACAAATCCCTCCTTTATGACTGAAATTGATCGCAATATAAGCCGATCAGTACTTTCAGAGAAGACTTGTTGTGGGCCGCAGAAGGTGGTTCCCCATTGAGCAATCGAATAAACTGGTCGGTGAGGCTGCCCACCCACTTGCGCAGGGAATCCGTATCGGTAGTTTTGTTTTCCACTGCATCAAACAGCGGGGCGACCAGGGCATACAGGTCTTTGTCGCTGAGGTGGTCGTAAGGTTGAAGCAGGGTTTTGGAAATGGCATCAAAAATGTTGCGGGTTCTTGGGGTATCGTACCACTGAAGATCTTCATGGCGCAGGGGAATGCGTGCGAACAACTTGAGGCAAACAACCGCTTTGTGCCTGCCGGTTGGCATGCTTCTCAGGATGCCCTCGAAACGCCGTACTTCATCCCGGATGAGTGTTTCATCGGAAGCGCCCGGCATATCGCTCCGGAATTCCAGCAACAATTCAGCATCTACCAACCTGGGTTGCCGGCCTTTTGCCCGGGCAATTTCCAGACAGGTATTCCAGACTATTTTTGTAAAATATGTGCGCAGCAACACTGTGTTGTTGAACTGATCGCGCATGCGGGCCAGTTTTTTTTCCAACAGTTCCAGATTTACCTGTTGCACAAGGTCTTCCCGGTCGTGGTGTTGAAAATAGCCCCTGGCAATGCAGGCCGAAACCACATGCCCGATGATGAACTGATACCGCACCAACAGCTTTTCGGGCTGGTGGTGAAGCCAATCTACCTCTTCCCGATGATCTTCCCTTAGCAATTTTGCAACTTTGTTAATGATGTATTAAGAAATATGGTCATGATTCCATCTCTCCGGGACGGGAACATACAAGATTACGAAAGTTTTCAAAAACACTAAAATCTAAAAGATCATGAAAAAGATTTTTGTTCCGCTGATCGTCGCCCTGATGGCCCTTGTTGCCTGCAACCGCGAAGCTTACAAAACTGCCGGATATGATGAATACGCATCCACCCACCGCACCATGGCCATATTGCCTACTGAAACGATCACTACCGGGCGCATGCCCAAAGATGCTACCGCTGAAGACATTGCCGTCGTTGAGGAAGCCGAAAGCAAAGCTTTTCAGGTCGCATTATACAACCAGTTGTCGAAGCGCTCCGGAAAACGCGACGGCGATATCCGCATCAATTTTCAACATTACAGCGAAACCAATGCCCTTTTGGAAAAAGCAGGCATTAACCTGCGTGACTCCTGGAAGCACTCCCCTGTAGAATTGGCAGGTTTGCTCGGCGTAGATGCCATTGTGCGCACCACGGTTAGGAAAGAGTTCTATCTGACGAATCTGGAATCATTTGGCATACAGGTTGCAACAACCATTGTCGCCATATTTGCCGATCCCATAGCCTGGTGGTTGTTCCCCAACGCCCATACAAGCGAAGTTTTTGCATCCTGTTCGGTACTGGACGGCAAAACCGGTCAGCCTACCTGGAGCATCAGCCGCGACAAGCCTACTTATTGGAACAAAAGCCACAGCGAGGTAGTGGAAGAGATTACCCGTACCCTCTCGCGGCGTTTTTCTTACCGGGAATAATTTTTCATTTCTCCAGCGGTTTCAATATATTTTCAGACCCTGTAAAAAAACCCAGATGCCCGGTAGTATGGTATAAAGCCTGCTGCCGGGCATTTTTTATTATGAAGCGTTTTCTCAGGATTTCCTGATTGGCTGCACTGAACTTAATTTTGATTTATTTACCTGAATAAATAAGCAAAAATACCCATTAAGGTGGGTGTTTCCTGTATCATTAAATTGTAAAATTCACTTAAAGTATTATCCCTGATCTATTTAGCACCAAATACGTGTTTTTAAAAACCCGTATTTGCACGCTGTTTCCATAGTTCCAATATCCCC
>JABWAJ010000284.1 GCA_013361075.1 Saprospiraceae bacterium
GCTCAAAAAGTAGAAATAAACCAGGAGCAATGACCATCCGGCTAAATTCCAGCAGGACTCCAGTCAAATGCACAAGCAAAATATGCACTGCCTACGCTCTCCGGTAGAGAGGTCGCAAGTGGCCAACATGATGTCAAACGGTTCCTGAGCTTGTCGAAGGATCACCGCCGCCTGTGCGACCTCTATGATGTTGCTACTACTTTGCAATACATTAATCTACAATCAATTGACTCCTCCGAAGCCTAAATCCGGATTTGAAAAAATTCAGGATGACTCATGTTTCTACTTAAGCATGCCTATACAAGCCACCACTACATCTTAACTACCCTAATGGCTGCCTGTTGGCCATTGGCCTGCATTCGGACCGAATAGATGCCGGATGGAACACCCGCCAATGCCAACCCCTGAGTAGAACGCCCTGCCGGTGCCTGCCAGTTTTTAGCACCCACCATTCGGCCTGTCAGGTCGAAAACAGCCACACTGACATCAGCACTTTCCGGAAGTTCGAAGCCAATCGTCAGGTCTTCTGCAAAAGGATTGGGCATGGCCTGCAACCGGAAATGATTGGGTGTTATGCTTTCTGAAGCCGAAATATCGCGCAGGCCGTTGGCAAACCAAACACCCCATTTTGAGCCGGTATTATCGGAAATAAAAATGGATGCATCGCCCGCCGGGCTGATTTTATCGGCAGCCAGCGGAATGATCGCAACAACATCGTCGTCGTTCGTGGTCAGGGCATCAAAAATGAGGAAGTTATCGTCAGTGGAGTAATTCGGGTAGCCAAGGATGGTGTTTTCATAAATATCACTTACATCGCCGCTTTCGTAGTTGACGCCAAGTACAAAATTTTCGTCATTAAACTCGTCAATGTAGTCAAATGCGATGATGTAAGGAGAGTTTTTGGAAAAAGTGGGGTTGGCTACGCTGGTATTTTCCGGAAGGCCGGAAAACAGCTTTGAAACAAACCCATCGCCAAAATTTTCGAGTGCGTTGTTCCATACCCGAACGAATCCAATGTCCCAGTATTCAATAGCCTGGTTGTTGGTATTGATCTCATTCAGCGCATCGTAGAGCACATTTTCGCCTGAAAAATCCCACTCAATGACATCGGGATAGACCACATCACCGGTATTGATGCCTTCGGCATAAGTTGGGTTGTACAAAGCGTATTCTTCATTGGTGCCGTTCACTAAGTCGTAGACATATAGAATGTTGTCATAAGCATCGGTAAGCGCTGCCAGGCGGTTTCCGTCTTTAGAGATGGCTGCATTGCGCCAAATCGGTTGATTGCTAAGCACCTGAATCTGGAAAGTCCCGGAAAACCAGTCAATAATGATTGCACGCAATGTTTTGTTTTGGGCCACATATACAATTGCGGTACCGTCATCGGTTACAGTAGGCTTACTGAAGGGGCCAACCGTTACGAGGGGGTCTGTATCAATTGCTCCGGTTGAGTTGGCCAAGCTCAATTTGGATTGATTTGTATTGGTGTAGACGATGTATTCATCCCCCGGGTTAGGGTCATAATCCTGCTCGTAATCGCCGCCCTGGCCATTGCCTATGCCTACTGTGGTGAATGCATTGGCCGCAGCAGTTACCTGTGCCGAATTGGCACCATGCAAGTCGGTTGCAGCCTGAATGATGGCAATGCGCAGGTCAATAAATTGGGAAGAACGCCCCAAATAAGTTGTGAGCGCCCGGTAGTAAATCTGTTCAGCTACATTTTTGGTCACAGCTGTCGCAAACAGGAAAAACGCCCGGTTGGTAATGCCGCTGTTGATGTGAACCCCATTGTTGTCAGCCGAACCGTTGTATTTTTCACTCATGTGATCCGGCTGCCAGCCCGGATCGTTGAGCGAGTTGCCGCCGTTGTTTGGGTTAGACAAATCGCGAAGAGCACCCGTTGGAAAAACATTGGTATTGACCACATCTTCTCCTAACTTCCAGTCATCGCGGTCTATCATAGCACCGAATACATCGGCAAAAGACTCATTCATCGCCCCGGACTCTCCGTAATATTCGAGATTGGCCGTATTTTGAATGACCCCGTGCGACATTTCGTGACCGGCTACGTCAAGGGACCGGGCTAAGGGAGACGAAAATGCCTGATCCCCGTTGCCATAAAACATAGCTGCGCCGTTCCAGAAAGCATTGCCCATAGACGACCCGTCGCCGTCTGCTACATTGATGAAGGATACGATGTTGCCCCCCTGCCCGTTAATGGAATTGCGGTTAAAGGTGTTTTTAAAGTACTCAAAAGCTTTTCCTGCATTGTAATGCGCGGATACTGAACTGGCATTGTTCCAGGTATTGTTTCCGGAAGTGACGTGGTTGGCATTAAAATTATTATTTTCCGGAGAGGTATTCAATGCGTTGATTGTCCAGATTGTACCAACAGGATTGTCCGGAAAAACCGATTGACCTGCGTTGAACATACTGCGCGACGCGTCAATCAGGTAATAAGTGCCGCTGTGCAGGTACGTATTGATGGTACGGGTAATACCGAGTAAATCCGTTGCCGTAGCAGTAGCCGGCGGTGGCGGAGTCAAAAGCGCTGGTGTTTCCGGGGCAGGGGTGGTAATTTCCGGTTTGATTTGGTGGGTCGCTTCGCAAATCTTTCCGTGTAGTTGGCAAAGTTGGCTGAATTTTCGAAGTACTTCCCCGGTTTGGGCATCAATCACATAGGCCCAGCGAGCTGTCAGGTTGGGGACAATTTCCAGCGACCAGGCAAGGTGTGGCTTTTTTTCATCATCGAACCAGATTACCAGTTCGATGCTTTCTGGTGCACCTGCCCATAGCGCTTGTTCCTGGCTTGGAGGACGCACGATGGTTGTGCCGGCCACATCGTCCCAGGCTTTGCGCATAGCATTTTCTGAAGACAGCGCTGGTTGCAGGTTTTCCAATGCCGGCGTAGCATACCAGCGCCCGTTGAGCAGGTAAGCTTGTTCGCCTTTGAAGTGCAGGAGCAACTCGGCACCGTGTATTTTTACCCCCTGGTGCATTTGCTGCAGGCGAACATGGGTAAAACCATCGCCATTCTCCTGAACCCGGCTGATCTCAAACGCGGCTGCAGGATTCTGAACGCCAAGAATTTCCCGGAGCGGGAGCAAATGGCTGAAACACCGGTTTTCCATCGGTGTTTTGCCAGGAAGCTGTACGTTTTCCATCGGTAATTCGCCCCGAACCGCGACGACCCTTCCGGAAACTACATCCCGCTCAATTTCAATATTTTTTTGTTTCAATTGCAGTCTGGTCAAAGGAGGCAGGGGCCGTGGTTGTCCGGCAGGCAAATCAAAAATTCTACCTGCCGGAGCAGCCGGTCGTAAAGGTTGTATGGGTAAAATATCTCCAGGTTGATAATGGCTTGTTGCTTTTCGGGCATTTTCCTGAATTTCAGGTTTTATTTGTGCAACCAAACTTCCTGAAGCCAGAATGAAAAACAAGGCAATTTGAAAAATTCTCATGGTGTGATTTTTATGATGGCAGAACAGGGATGAATAATGCCGGTAAAAATACACACCAAAGCCTCAAAAGTGAAAACCATATCCAAAAAACACCGTTTGCATGCCAAAAAGACTCAACCCGGCCAGTAATAATCCTGCCAGAATGAAGAAAAACGGCGCATAAACAGCAGCGCGAACAAAGCGGTTTTTCCACCCAAGGTGGTGCATCAGCGGCAACAAAGCAAACGCAAAGCAGAGCCCAAGGAAAGAAATCTGGAACATGAAAATGCAAACCGTACCGAACAGCAAGGCAACCCCAACTTCGAAAGTCTGAACGATTTTAGAATCCGGGTGGCTGCGTTGCAAAAAACGCTTCCAGTCGCTGCGCATGGTACTCCAGAATCCTTTTGACTCGGAAAGGCCATTCGATTGCTGTGCGTTGTCGCCGGTAACCAAAAAGACAGCCTTACCGGAAATGAAATACGTGATGACTCCGAGGGCTGACAATGGCCCAAGTGCTGCGTAAAGTGCCGTGCTGTGACTGATGAACTTAAATAGTTTCAATGGCTGCCGGGCCAGCCCGATCAGAAAACACAGAACGGGTGCAAAAAACGTCAACAGGGTAATCATAAAAAAGTCGCCGCTGTAGATGTTGTCGAAGCCATGGCCGAGTGTGTAAATCGGCATGGAAAATTCTACACCGCCGGTTACCCAGGTCAGGTCCTGTCTTTCACCAAAAAACCAGGGCAGCATCAGATTGGCATCAATCATAAAGAAAAAATAAAGGATGGTCAGGGGCAGGTTTAGCGTGGGAAACAGGATGTCTAATTTTTCAGCCCAGCTGATATTTCTGGCGCGCAGCAACCACATCATTTTAAGTTTCAGAAATTCGCAGGTACCGCGGGTCCACTTCATGTGGCGGATGCGGAAAGCGCGAACGGTATCCGGAAAATCTTCAAAGCAAACAACGTCTTCTACAAAACGACCACGGTACCCTTTTTCGCGGATATTGATGGCATAACCTAAATCTTCGCTTACAATTTCCGGAAAACCGCCGATTTCTTCCCAGCATTTGCGCCGCAGCAAAGCACCGTGCCCCAGAAACATGACAAACCCAAAATCATTCCGTAGTGGTTGATACCATTTCCAGTGCAAGTCAATCCCTACACCGAGGTCTTTTGCCAGGGTGCTTTCCGAATCCGGATTGGCGCGGTGGTTGGCTTGAACAAAGCCGCATTGAGGATCGGCCTCCATGACCGGCACAAGTTTACTCAGGAAATCTACCGGCAAAATTTCATCCGCATCAGCAATGGCAAAATAGGGTTCGCTGACAAAGTTTTCAAGCCCGTAATTCATGTTCCCGGCTTTGAAAGCCCGTCGATCCGGGCGTCGGATAACCTTGACCTTGTAGCGGAAGCGGTTTGCAAACCGGTCTATCCGAAGTTGAAACTCAGGGCTGCTGCTGTCATCCAGAATATAAACGGTATAATTAGGATAATCCTGACGCACACACGACAACACGCTCTCTTCCACAAAATCATTGCAGGTCGTATACAAGATCGCAACCGGCGGAAGAGGATGGTTTTCAGGCAGTTGGAAATTGCCTATGCGACCGCTTCTTTTCTTTTTCAGAGCATACCCCCAGGCAAACAGCACCACCGTAACATTGTACAACCCATACAGCCAGGCAAAGTCAATAAAAAGGACGAACAACAGCAACGCCAGCCAGCTCGCAGTGCTGTAGCTCATGTCTAACAAGCTCCAAAGCCGGGGCTGAAACCACCACATTGCTGCGGCCCACAGCGCAAAAACACTCAGGTAAAGCCAGGGCAAAGGTTTTTCCCGCTGAGGAGTAAGCGTTTCTGAAACAGAAGGGGCCAGTGCCACTTTTGCTCGAAGGTTAGCAGGAGAAAGTATTCCTGCACGTTTAGTTTGTACCATCTTAGTATTCTTTTTGCAGCCGCAGATTTGCGGCCAGGTTAAGTTTAGATAAAGCTCCGCCAGGCAAAGTGCCGAACGACTTCCGGCAATCGCCGCATTAGTTTGGGCTGAAACCAGCCCCGGTCATTTTTCTGAAGTAACTGGAGTGCTTACCGGCTTTCCCCAAACCGGAACCGAAGGCCAAGGGCAGCGGTACTCAGTTTGTCAAAAAAGCCATTTTCATAGCGGTAGGAGAACATCAGCCAGACGGGTTTGCTGATAGGGGCCAGCCCAACAACATAGGCACCGGTTAGCTCACGCATGGCCGCTTCGTTTTCAATTTGTGCACGACCCGCCAGAACGCCAATATTGATTTCGTACCCTTTGCCTGGCAGAAATTTGCTGTTTAAAGCGAACCGGTGATCAAATGAATAGGCATTCAACCTGGTAAAAAAGAAAGCCGGCTCGAGGGTAAGCCACCGGGCGACAGAAATTTGGCCCCCTGCAAAAATGACCCACTCTGAACGGGTGTCTTTTGCAAAAGCAGTCATTAATCCTCCTTTCAAGCAGACGTTTTTCCCAATCGCGTAGTTTTGTTCAGCCCTTATGGTGTATTGCTCAGGTTGTGCTTCGCCAAATTCACGCAATCCTGCTTCTATCGTAGTCCCGGTTTTGTCGTTCCAGTTGTAGTACGCCCCAAGGTTATACACATTGCCCCGTACGTTCCGACGCAGGAGGTCAAGGTTGTCGACCGACAGCGACTTATCGAAACGCCCGTATACCCTCAGGTTGTGTCTGAGCTGAAGAGCCAGTTGCATCAGCCGAAGCCCGTCGGAACTGCTAGAAGCTACTTTGGAGTACCCGGCCCAAATGTCTGCTTCTGCAAAAACAGGCTGGGTGCGCAACGCAACCAATTCCCCGGCTGTGGCCTTGTTGGCCGGATCCAGTTGTTTGATTTGGCGGTAAGCACGTGCTGCTTTCCCGGTTTCGCCAATAGCTTTATAAGATTTGGCAAGGGCGATCTGATATTCTGTATTTTGGGGCGAACGGCGGGCCAGTTCAGAAAACTGATTTGCAGCCCGGGCGTAGTTGCCTGACCACAAAGCAAGATAAGCAAGGCCTTTTTGGGCTTCTTCGTCGTTTGTTGACGCTTCCAGAACCGATTCAAACATCTCTTTTGCATGGCCATAGTCGCCCCTCCATGCATAGGCATAGCCGAGGCTTCGCTTGGCGTCAAGGTTGCCGGGGTCAATTCCCAGCGACTTTTTAAAGGCATCAATGCCTTTGAGGCTTTGCCCATTCCAGGATTGTACAATTCCAAGTTCGCGCCAGATGTTGGCATCATTCGGGTAAATTGCCAGCCAGTTTTCGTAAACTGCAATTGCTTCGTTGTATTGCTTTGCAGCAATCAACGGCCGGGCAGTTTCAATTGGCCCGGATTGACCCCAAACCATCGTATTGCCGGCAAGGCAGAAAAGGATGACGGCTAAAAGTTGTCTTAAAAATTTCAAAGCTTCCATGAGCGGTGTGTTTTAATGATGTTGCGAATCTACCCTCAGTACATTGCAGCAACCCAATTAATGTTACCGAGTAAGTAGAAATGGACACTGAACGAGAAGGAAAGTAGAAAATCAAGCATCCAGAACGGCCCAAACGGGTGAGCATAGACAACTTTGGGAATCCAGAAAACAAAAGAGCTGTTAGCATTTGTTATGCTAACAGCCCTTAATTAAACGCACAAATTAGTACACCAGATGGTCCAGTAATTATTCCCGGCTGCCCAGATCTACCACCACCCGTCGCACAATCCTGCGTTCATCAAATTGAATGGAAATGGTATAAACCCCGCTGATATTGGCAATGTGCAGGCTGTAAGGGCCAAAATCATAGGGAACCATTTGTTTTTGAAGAACCCTTTCTCCAAGGGTATTGAATATCTCGATTACGCCCGGCTTACCGGCATAGTCCCCCAGATT
>JABWAJ010000285.1 GCA_013361075.1 Saprospiraceae bacterium
GCTTCTATTTTATTAAATGCACTGTTGTCAATGTCAATGTCGCGCATCATTTTGCCCATGCCCGGGATCATGCCCATCAGGCTTTTCAGGTCGCCCATTTTGCGGATCTGGTTGATCTGGCTCTGGAAGTCGTTGAAGTCAAATTTGTTCTTTTTGATCTTCGTTTCCAGCCGCTTGGCTTCTTCTTCGTCAAACTGGTCCTGGGCGCGTTCTACCAAAGAGATGATATCCCCCATGCCAAGGATGCGCTGCGCCATCCGGTCAGGGAAAAACAAATCGAGGGCGTCCATTTTTTCGCCCGTGCTGACGAACTTGATGGGTTTGCCTACGGTATATTTTACCGACAAAGCGGCCCCGCCGCGGGTATCGCCATCAAGCTTGGTGAGCACCACGCCGTCGTAATCAATGACGTCGTTGAACGCTTTTGCCGTGTTGACCGCATCCTGACCCGTCATGGAATCCACTACAAACAGCGTTTCGTTGGGTTGGATGGCCGTACGGATGGCTGCAATCTCGTTCATCATTTCTTCGTCCACAGCCAACCGGCCTGCTGTATCCACAATCACCGTATCAAAGCTGTGTGACTTGGCGTGCTGAATGGCACTGAGAGCGATTTGAACGGGGTTTTTGCTGTCGGGATCTTTAAAAATGCCAGCGCCAACCTGTCCGGCCAACACCGTCAGCTGGTCAATGGCAGCCGGGCGATACACGTCGCAAGCTACCAGCAGCGGCGTTTTGCTGCGCTTGGTTTTGAGGAAGTTGGCCAATTTTCCGGAAAAGGTAGTTTTACCCGAACCCTGCAACCCTGCAATCAGAATGACCGTCGGCTTGCCATTGAGGTTGATGCCGGCTGCTTCCCCGCCCATCAGTTCCACCAATTCGTCCATGACAATTTTCACCATCAGGTCGCCCGGTTTCACGGATTTGAGCACATTTTCTTTGCCCATCGCCTTGTCCTTCACCTTGTCGGTAAATTCCTTGGCAATTTTATAGTTCACGTCGGCGTCTACCAGTGCACGCCGGATTTCTTTTATCGATTGTGCAATATTGATCTCGGTGAGGCGACTCTCTCCTTTCAGGGTTTTGAAAGCGCTTTCTAAACGATCGCTCAGGCTATTGAACATGTTACTTGTGATTTAGGGCGGCAAATATACGCATTTTTGTTGGCAGAAAAATCACGGGTACGTCAAGAATACCCAATTCTGAATGCACTCGTAATTTATTCGTCATTTTTCCTTCCTTTCAAAATATGAATGTGTACTTTTGGAAAATACAGATTTTTCATTCATCAACAAACGAAAATACCATTTATGAGTGCGCCATTAAAAGTCATCATCATGTTGGTGATTTGGTTGCTTTACTCGCTGATTGCTTACAAAGGATGTTTGCAGCAATGCTGTTCGGCAGACGCGGCTTCGATGTCTGATTTAGACTCGAATGCGGTGGATTCCGGAGCTTTGGTGCGCTATCCGATTGACTTTCAGTGGGCCAATGCTGCCGCTTTTACCAATACTGGTTTTCCTGAGATGAAGCAACGATTGCTGGCTCAGATGAAAGACAATAACCTGCTTCAAATCACCGGCCTTTATTACGAAGCCGAACCCAAACCGGAAGGCTACGACAACATGGGCTTTGCCAGGGCAGATGCTGTAAAAAAATTGTTTGCAGGAGCCATTCCTGACGACCGCATCCAGCTTCGCGCCCGCCTGGACGACGAAAAAGAAGGCGTCCGCAAAGGCTATTTTGAAGGCGTCGCTTTCGAGTGGATTGCGCCGGAAGCCAAGGCAGAAGAAAGTGTCGAGGAACTCGACGACCGCATCATCATCCGCTTCCCGACCGGTTCCGTAAAAAGGGAGTACGACCCGGCTGTGGAGACTTACCTGAGCAAATTAGCTGAACGGGTGAAAAAAACCGGGGAACGCATTTCGCTGGTAGGCCATACCGATAATGTCGGCACGGACAAGGTCAACAATGAACTCGGAATGGGCCGGGCCACCCAAATTAAAGCCACCCTCACTAAAGCGGGCGTCAATGCAGACCTGATTTCAACGGATTCCAAAGGCAAAACACAACCGGTGGATTCTAACGATACAGAAACCGGACGCCAGAACAACCGCCGCGTGGAAGTAAGGCTGATGAAACAGTAATTTTCTTAAAACTCAATCAAAAACGACTAACCATGTTGCTCAATACTTTCTTTTTACAAGATGCCGCTACTGCCCTGGGCTTGCCGTGCTGGCTGCTTTGGGCGCTTTGTTCATTAGGCGCCTTCCTGCTTGGCTTGCTGCTGGGCTGGTGGCTTTGGTACCAATACCGCAGGCGCTCAGCTGAATTAGAAGAAGAACTAAAAGGCCTGCGCCTTAAATACGGAGAGTTGGAAAAAGACTACGCCAGCCTGAAGTACCAGATCGAAGAGGTAAATAAAGAAAACGGATCGCTGCGCGCATCACTTCACCAATGCGACTCCGACAAGGCAGTGCTGAAAACCAAACTCGCCAAATATGAAGAAGGCGAAGGCGGCGGCATGGTAGCCGGCCGTGGCGCATCGGGTGGTTCGGTTGATTACGCCGCTCTACTGGGGCAGGAAAACCTCCAGATTGTGGAGGGCATCGGGCCAAAAATCGAAGAACTGCTGAAACAAAACAACATAGGCACCTGGGCGAATCTGGCTGCCTGGAGTACCGACGACCTGAAAGAAATCCTCGAAAATGCCGGCCCGAGCTTCCGCATCCACGATCCGTCTTCCTGGCCAAAGCAAGCCCTGCTGGCTGCTGAAAACCACTGGACGGAGCTGATCGCGCTGCAAAAATCCTTAGACGCGGGCAAAGATTCTGCAACCGGGGATGAAACACCTTCCAAAGTAGAAAAAATGATCGCCAAACTGCTGGGCTTCACCACCAACCACAGCGATCTGAAAATTGTGGAAGGCATCGGGCCAAAAATCGAACAGTTGCTCAAAGCCGCCGGCATCAATACCTGGTCGGATTTAGCCAAAGCACCCTTAGATCGCCTGAAAGAAGTGCTGGCCGATGGCGGGGATGCCTACCGATTAGCCGACCCATCCACCTGGTCGAAACAAGCTGAACTGGCCGCCAACGGAAGATGGGGCGAACTGAGCGCCTACCAGGAGTTTCTGGATGGCGGGAAGGATCCGGAATAAACAGGGTTCTTAAGCTGATAAAGGGCAAGAGGCAAGGAGCAATCTTATTTCGTAAAGCTTGATGTTTCCGTAATCAATCAGATTGATTTTACGAAGTTATCTCATCTTACGAAATTATTGCCTTTTGCCTTTTGCCTTTTGCCTTTTGCCTTTTTGCCTTTTGTTATGCTCTAACTTCCAAGCTACATAACTTTACTTGCCTTTCGGGGCAACCTCACCAAACCGACCACAAAAACACAGCTACCATCGCCACCGAATACCCGGCCCACCACTTCATATCGGTATATTGGGAAACGGCAATCCCAAACCGCCGGCGCAGGTAAACGCACAGGATCACTTTTTCCAAGGAAGCTCCCAGCGTTGTACCCAACGCGATGCCAACCAACCCTAAATACTGTGCCAAAACGAGACTGATTGCTACAATAAAAACCAGTTCTACCACCGAAGAAATCAACGCAATCTGGTTGGATTGCAGCGCCATCAGTACCGAACGGGGGAAAAGCACGCGGCTGATGGTGATGAGCAGGAAGGCATTAAAAACAAGGGCGCTTTCCGCAAATGCTTCTGTAAAAACAACCGGAAAGAAGTACCTGCTGGTGAGCATCAGCAAAATAGACGTTGGGAAAAGCAGGTGGAACAACCGCAGCGAACGGGTTTTCAATTGCGCCAGGCCCTCCTGTAAATTGCCTGTTAAGGTCGGAATCATGGCCGTACCTAAAGCATTGGTGAGCGCAATGACTAAGGGGAACTCGCGGGCACCATAACGAAATACCGCAAAAGTGGCTTCGTCGTCGCGGTACAGGTAGCCTACCAGCCAGAAACCAAAGGATGCGATCAGTCCGCCCAGTAAGGCGTACAAAGCCAGCGGCCAGGCTAAGCGGGTCCATTTGCGCAACTGCGCCGTGTCCCAGCTCAGTTGACCCTTTTGCAAAACCAGCCCACTGACCCAAAGGAATTTCAGCACGCCCAACCCGATCAGTCCGTAAAAACTCCATGAAAAATCAACCCCCAGCGCAACGGGTGTCAGGACAACCGCCATTTGCAATCCAAAACTCCAAACCCCAAACCAGAATATCGCTTGCGGTTTTTTGTGCAGCAAATAGAGGTTTTCGATGAGATAAGCAGGCAGGTTAAAAAATTGCCACAGCAAAAAAAGCTCAAAATAGGGTAGGGCAGGGCGGCTGGCAAGCGCACTTACGGCGAAGCCCTGGCCCAGCCAAAGCCCGGCAAGCAACAACGCGCTGAAACCCGTGAACAGCAAAAATGCACTTCCGGTGAGGCGGCGTTGCCCGGGTTCATCAAGCGTTGGAAAATAAGCAAGCAGCGCCTGGGAAAGCCCGGTTACCCAAAATGCGCTGACCAAAGCGCCGATGTATTGCAGAATTTCGTAAACACCAATCTGGTCGGCAGGCAACCCCAGTTGTGCCAGCAGGATGCCCGTCAGGATAGCGCTCCCCTGGCGCATCAGGTAGAACCACTGGAGCGCTCCGGCCGCGTCAAATCGCTTCATCCTTGTCCTTGAAGACCACGCCGTATTCTTCGAGTTCTTTTAACACCGGTTCATACACCTCGCGCATCACAGGAATCTGCACGCCGCGGGCGTTGATTTTGCTTTCCATGACCAATTTTACAAAAATCCCGAGTGGCAAACCTACCAAACGCGCCATTGCGGTATCCGATTCGTTTTCTCCTTTCATCACCATGGTAGAGGTATGCCTGCGCTTTCTGCCCGCCAGTTCGTATTCGATCTCGTGCTGCATGATGACCATATCCTTGTCCTGCGGTTGAAGCGCCCATTTTTCCAGCAAGAGGTTTTCAAGGATAAGAGCCGGTGTGGCATTTGACAGCTTAATCCGGCGTTTGCTGAACAGGCCGAGCCATTCCAGTTTTTTCATGGTTTCACTTTCCGGATCGACTTCAATCAATTTGGCAATACGGTCTTTTACCGAGCCGGTGTGCTGGCTTATCCCCAGAAAGGCCTCCATGAGATCGTGGTAAGTCAGCTGGTCGGAATCGACGATAGGAAACGTGGCATCCGTCAAACCGATGCGTACCAAGGCGTTCCAGGCATCGCAAAAGCCGCGATGCCGGATGGTTCCGCGGAATAATGTTTTGATATTTTTCAATCCGTATGCTTCCCGGTACAGCAGCGAATCGCGGTTAGCATATACCTCCCATTCACCCATTCCCGGGATGTCGACCAGCCGGTATTGCCGGAAAAGTCGCCGGTACGGGATGTATTTCAATTTGCCGTCTTCCAGAAACTGGGCGGTGCCTTGTCCGGCAAGCACGACATTTCGGGGATTCCAGCTGAATTTATAGTGCCAGGGGTTATCATCGCTTTCCGGGGCCACCAAACCGCCGGTATAGGAATAAAACGCCGAAATATGGCCGCCTTTCGCCTGTATCTGGTGAATCCGCTGCATGGCGCTCATGTGATCGATACCCGGGTCGAGCCCCAATTCATTCATAAAAACCAGGGCGCGCTGCCGGGCTTCGTCGCCCAGGCGGAACACCTGTTTGGACACGTAACTGGCTGTTACCATGTGCTTGCCCAGGGCAATGCAGTCTTGGGCGAGTTCCAGGTGCATTTGTGGCGGGAGCAGGGAAACGACCACATCGTGCCGGTTGATGACATCGCGACGGTCGTTCGGTTTGGAGGCATCCAGCCAGATTGCCCGCCCGAAACTGCTGTCGCCCACCTTTTTTTGAGCCAGTGCAATATCGGCATCAGCCACCGTCACAAAAAAGTTGTGCTGACGGGCCTGATCGAGAATATAATTGATAAGTGCCGTAGCCGAACGGCCGGCTCCGATGATCAAAAGATTTTTCATAAATTCACATTAAGGGAAAAAAGTTCAGCACTTTTATTTTTTAAACAATTGACTTTCAGTGTACTAATTTGGTCTTATCCATCAAAGCCCCGGGCAAATACCTTCACAACCCGGTAAAATTGTTATTTGAAAATAAAAATGCCCGCCTCACCTTTGAGCCGGATATTTAATGTATTTAGGAGGTTTATATGGTTTATGTGGTTTATAAATGGGTAAGCAAGGTATAAAAAAGGCCGGCCCTGACGGCCAGCCCGATCCCAAGAGGGAAATGTGCATGGGATTAAAACGATAAGTTGCCACAGGGGGGATTAGGATATGGCGGAATGTTGAAATCTTATTATCGAAGGGCCAAATGTAAGCGACAAATCAGACCGGCACAACTGAAGCGCTAAAAAATTTAACTCAACCGGAAAAACGGACCATCATAAAGGAACTACATATTTCCCTGAAAGCCGTTTCAAAAGCAATCATCAAACTTGTTTTTCACCAATCTAAAACGGCTTATGAACACACCTGTTACAATTAAAATCAAAAATGGAACTCGTTGAAATAAAACTACTGCAAATGAATGCTAAAATAAATCTTTATAGGTCACTGGGTGGTGGGTGGAATTAGCTGATATAATTGTAGTGCAATGAGTCTTTTGATTTTATGAATCACAATTATCAATAAAAAAAATGGAAGGATTATTTATCAATCCTTCTACACTATAAAACTAATAAAAATGAGTCATAGATTTATATACAACCTTCTACGAAGCAGCACGTTTGGGTTTTACGCGGAAAAATCCTTGCAGCCAGTCAATAATCGGGTCGCGGAATTTCAGAAGTAACAGCGAAAGCATAGAAGCAACGGCGGACATGAGTAAAAGAATAACCCCATTAAACAAAACGGTAGGCGCTTTTTCAAATCCCGTGATAGTCAGTCCCGGCAAGGGTTTTTCCGGCAGGAGCAGCGGGTGCTGCAGCCATTCAAGCAGCGTTGCATTATCAAACATTACAGCGCCGGAACGCACAAGCGGCTTTTTGACCCCCGAAGGGTGAGTAAGTTCTTCGTACTTATTATTGGCAATGCGGATTTGGCGCGCTATTTCCTGATTGCCATAATTTTTTTGATATGCCGCACGGTGGCGTTCCTGCAACGAGTCCAAAACGGGTTTATATTGCTGGAAATCCTGCAACTGCCGTTCGTTATCCATCGTTTTTTGCTCAATTGTTGCCAATAATGTATAATGGCTGATACTATCCGATAGTATTTTTTCCTGCGCCCGTTTGATAGTATTTTCTCGTTCCGCGAGCAAAACATCATATTCATTGTAGATATTGAGGGTTTTT
>JABWAJ010000286.1 GCA_013361075.1 Saprospiraceae bacterium
TAGATACAAAAAAATTACTGGAGGCTTTCGCTCCCAAATTGGCATTATTGAAATTTAGGGTCCCAATCAAGATATCCTGGTCCGAAATGGTTGAATTGGTTGACAGGTAAACACTGACAGAAACGGCACCACTGAAACTTGCAGCAGAATAATTGTGTACCAAAAACCGGAGATCGGTTAAATAAGCACCTGCCGCCACACTCCCAGGTGCTACCCGCGTATTGAGAGGCGTTAGATCATAGGTCGATGGAATATGATTGTTCATGAAATTTACAACATCATTGAATTTAGTCGAATTGATGCGCACATGCCCTGTGTAGGGAACGGCATCATTCCCATGCGACAAAACACTGTGTACGATACGGTCGTTTGAACTGTTAATGTGATAGGTATTGCTGCCACTTTGCCCACCGTAGGCAATGTTATTGTGGTACAAAACCTGGTCTATGACATAGTCGTAATTCCCTACCCAAAAATATTGAAACAGGCCGTCATAAGGACTGGCAGATGGATAACCGGCATTGTTGAACGTGTTGCTTGTGTAAAAAGAATTGCTGTTATTGTAATGCATTCCAAACCAGCCCGAAAGAGCGCCAACCGGTTGATCAAGTTCAATGTAGCCCATATCCCAGTCAAAGTCTTCATTTGTCGTCCAGCCAGCCCAGGATCCCCAATTAGTAGCTGTTCTGGGGCCAAACGGAGCTTCAAAGTCGTTGAACCCTGGCACGACAAATATTTCTGAGGCCCAGCCCCCTTCAGCAGCATCGTAGACACAATGCCCGGCTGTCAGGACATGTTTGGGGTCAATCATACTACCCGAGCAGACATAATTACCCCCGCTCGGGAAAGTCATAAATATTTTTACATTCGCGCTCCAGGGATAGTCCTGGGTATTATTTATCAAAGAAAGATTGCTGAAAACCCGCCCCTGACCCTGAGGAAGGTCAATCTCCGTTAATCCCGACTGTTGGGTTAATGGGTTATATCCTGTAAGTTGTTCAAACGTAGTGATGGCTGCCGTGTCGGTGATGATTTCTGCGGTCTGACTGGCTGCGTGGTATTGTATGGGAAAGTTTGGCGCATTGTTCAGCGGCGGATGGTATTGTGGCAGTTCTTTGGGTTGGTAAGTGACCCCATTCCATTCTATCGGAGTCTGGCTAAAGGTATATAGAGGAAAAACAAAAAACGGAAAAATAAACCATAGATAAGCATTGTGGCGTTCCATAAATGACAAATTTTAAAACAGATTTTTATTTCTCAAAAATACAGTGTGCTCGCCTGTTTGCCCTTCCCCAAATATTTCACATTGTTCCTCCATTTTTTATATCTTCATGGCACAAAATACTATCTTGATGAGCTAATAATTTTATGATTATCAATTGATTAATTAAAACAAACGGGGCTTTTTTTCTGTCCTCGACATTGTATTGTTGTAAGACAAAAAACAACTCCTCCCTTCAAGAATACAGTCATGTTTTTTTATGGAAAACTCTAAGCTGATTCAATTGATCAAAGCACTTTCAGAACCGGAAATAAAAGAGGTGCGCCTTTATCTGGAGTCGCCTTTTCATAATACAGACCCGCATGTTGCGGCATTTTTTAAAGCGCTGTGCAGGTATTACCCTGACCTGCAGGGCAACCGCATGACCAAAGCCGGTCTGTTTAAAATGGTGTTCAAAAACACGCCTTACGACGACAAAAAATTGCGGAAGCTCATGTCCAAACTGACCAAAAGCATCCAGGCTTTTATGGTAATGAAAGAAGGACAGGAAGCGCCTGCCCATCGGCTACTGCTTGTTCAGGCACTGGCCCGCAGAGGTGCACAACAACTGTTTGAGCAGGAAGCCAAAACGGGGATTCACGAAATTGAAAGCAATGGGGCAAAAGGAATCGCACAATACCGCGAACTGGCCTGGTATTACCACCTGTGGCATTTTAGTTCCGCTTCCGGCCAGGTTGCCGCAGCAGATTCGCAGATAGTACCCGCACTGGAAAATACGGAACATTATTTTGTACTGGCTGCTTTAGAGTATCACCTCGAAGTACTCATTCGCAGTAAAACACGCGAAGTGCCAGCCCCGTACTCTTTTTTCAATCCGGTTTGCCAGTATGCTGCTGCTCAATCGGAGGAAAAACACCCGGTTATTGCCCTGTTTTTTCAATTACAGGAATTGTATGCCGGAAGCCGAAATGATTCCCTGTTTCAGAAAACATACCAGCTTTACCTGGACATAGAGGCCGGTATGAGTCGCTTTGAACGGCAGTTGGCCTGGAAAATCCTGTGTCAGTACCTGATCCGGCATTCCAACGATGGCCATATGGCCGACAGCCGGTTTTTATTCGATTTATACAAATCCGGACTGGAGAAAGGCATGCTGGCTGAACAGGAATTGATCCGTAAAAAATCGTTCACCAATATTGCCCTTGCCGGTATCATGGTATATGAATTTGACTGGGCGCTTGACTTTGTTGACCGGTACCATAATTTACTGGACACCAGAGAACAAGAAGCAACCAAAGACCTGGTGATGGCCTATTGGAATTACTACCGGGCTACTGTTTCAGCAACGGAAAGTGAATCCTTGTTCAAAGAAGCATCACGGCTCCTGCAGCGCATTCCCTATTCAGATGAAATATTCTATCTGCGGATTTATTCCCTGAGGCTGCGTTTGAATTACGACTACGATCTGCGAAAAAAACAAAACCCGGAAGAGCTGAAACGAACCCTTAAAAACTTTAAGCGCTATCTGGATGGGAAAACAGAACTCTCCAACGAGCCGCTGGAGCGCTACCGGCAATTTTCTGTGTTTCTGGAAAAACTGGCAAAGCTTTCAGCCAGAGAAAAAGATGAATTGCAAAAAATGATCAACTCCCTGGTACACACACCAGGTGTTGCTTTTCGCCACTGGTTGCTCACAAGTGCGCATTCCCTGCTCCAAACGGTTTGAATGCAACACCTTCAGGAGCAGTATGGGTTGTGTAAAATCGAAAACCCGATTCTACACAACCCTTCTCGTGGCGTCCCTACTTTCTCAATTTCTCTACATATTCGGCCAGCGCCTTTACTTTTGCTTCATCGAGTAAGGTTTTGAACCCAACCATAACCGTGCCCGTTCGGCCTTCCGAAATCACTTTAATGCGCTCGTCCAGAGAAAGCGCCGATTTGGTAAGGTCAATGGCCCCGTTACCCTGCATATCGCCGTTTAGGCCGTGACAGGTGACACAATAGGTTTTGTACAGTTTTTGGCCGTCGGGAGCATCGGCAGAAGCAGTTACCGCAGTACTCGTAGAAGTTTTATCTTCTGAAGTACCACCGCAAGCGACAATAAAGGCTGCAACGGCTAAAAAAATAATGGACTTTTTCATGCGTGTGATATTAGGTATTTGTTACTTGCTATTGGTTATTGGTGTATTGGGGTAATGGTTATTGGTGTATTGGTACTTTATTCCCTATCCTGTTCCTACACCAGCAACCAGCAACCGTTAACCACAACAGAATCCCGAAGATAAAAACGGAATCGGAATTACAGCTTCCAAATATCTGCCTATCTACGATCTGTTATCTGAAATTTAAGGTCTACCGTCCAGCAAAGACCGATCCAACCACGGCCTGCGGTCAGTATCCCATCTTTCCTGCAACACATAACAGGCCAGGCCGATCAACAATCCCAGCAAAGCGCCGGCATAAACGTCCTTAAAAAAATGCTGTACCAGATAGATTCTGGAAATACCGGTAAGGAAGGCGGTTGCAAACAACAGGACTGCTACAGCCCGTTTGTAAGGCAGACACAGGGCGATGAAGGTGTATAAGGCAAAAGCGGAAGTCGTATGGCCGGAAGGAAAACTGGTGGCGCCGCTATGGATGTCAACGCCCGCAACCGGGTGTACGAGGTCGAACAAACCTTGTTTGGTCAGCAGGGCCATTGGGCGGTCATGACCGAAAAAATACTTGAAAGCATAGCTAAAACAGGTGACGGCAAGACCCAGCAACGGAATGGCCAGGGCCTGGCGATAGCGGCGGAACAGAAAGTAAAAAAGCGCAGGAAAATAAACCCAGGCTTCGCCCATTGTGGTCACCCATTTGAAAAACCAGTCACCAAAAGCACTGCGCCGTTCGCTGAAAAAAAAGATGTCGTCGCCGGTTTTTATTTGCAAAAGCAACAAACCACCCGCCAGGAAAAAAAAGCCGGTTAGCCCGAAAAACCACCGGTTTTCCCGAATGAGGGTGTCGTCTGCTACGGTCTGGTGATTAGGCTGCGGCATTGTTGCGCTGCTTGTTTTTTCTTTTGTTGAAAAAGCGCTGGATGGCCTCGGCATAACGGTCAATGTCCAGCAACTGCGAATCGTTCATGGCTTTGTACGTCAGGAAAACACCCATCGGAAACAAAACCAGCGAAGGTACCCAGGCTGCTGCTGCAGCAGGCAGGAAATGGGCTTCTGCAATTTTTCGACAAAAAATAGTCAGGATGATGAACACAATAAAAAAGATAATGGACACAAGGATGGGATAACCGAATCCACCTTTCCGGATGATGGCGCCCATTGGTGCACCGATGAAAACAAAGAGAAAACAAGCCACTGCGATGCTGTATTTCATGTACAGGTCGTAGATGTGTTTGATTCTTGACTCATCCATACCATCGAGGGAGCGCTGTGCCGATTCCGCCTGGCTCGACAACGTGCGGGCAAAGGAGCGTGCACGGTCGTAGATCCGCTGACGGTCAAAATCTTCCAAAGAAAGCAGGTATGCTTCAATGGTCGGGAAATCGGTCAACTCCTTTACTTTAACCGTGTCTTTTGGGTTTTTCAGTTGGCCGGAAACAGGATCTGATTGCACCGCCGTAGCTTGAGACGAAGCGGAACCTTTGATGCCAAGCGGAGATTCCGGATGGCGGTTCACTAATTTCTGACGTTTTTCGAGGGCTTCTTGTGCGGCCTTTGGAATGTTGGCGGAACGGTCAGTTTTTTGGGCACCGGGCTTGGTTTGGCCAGACAGCTCCCGGTTTCTCAGGCGCGCCTTAATGGAGTCCTGCACCCTGAGCTCTTCCGGCGTTTCTGCGTGCCCGATCAGGGTGGTGTCGTCCTGCATCAGATAAAATGCAGTGGCCATATTTGCCGCGAACGCACCCTGGCGGCGGGTCATGCGCTCACCAATGGAGTCAATGGCTACCTGCAATTGGCCGATGCTGAGCATGGTGCGGTTTTGTTTGAACAGTTCTTCGTCCGAGCGTTTGATTTCAAATTGCGACATGTCGAACACCTTCGTCCATTCTTTAAAAGAAGTGCGCACAAAAGGCTGGGAATTATTGCGCGCAGAGGCACCGGGTTGTACTTCCACGTATTGAGTGCCGTCGTGCAGTTTCATCACAAATAATTTGCCATCGGGCGAGGAATACATCTCGCCATCTTTGGCCACAATCTGGTTGATGAGGTCTTTGCGGTGGTTCGACTGGTCGTAAATGAGCACGTTTTTGATGCTGCGGCCGTCGCTGCCTTTTTCGCCGATGAAAATGGAGAACCCCTCGAATGCGTCGTTGAATGCGCCGTCTTCTAAACGCAGGGTTGGTTTCTGGTTGGTGATGTCGAACATGCGCGAACCAAATTTTAGGTTGGCCGCTGGAATGAGGTTGTTGGAACAATACCAGGAAATGATGGTGGCGCCAAATGCAAAGAGCATAATCGGCCGCATGACCCGCAACAGCGAAATGCCCGCCGATTTCATGCTCGACAACTCGTAGCGCTCGGCACTGTTGCCCAGCACCATTACCGACGCGATCAACACCGCAATGGGCAGCGACATGGGCACCACCGCCACGCATTTGTAGGCCAGCAACTCTACGATTTCGAGCATGCTGAGGCCTTTTCCTGCAATGTCGTCAATGTAAATCCACAGCGTTTGCATGATGAACACGAACGCCGCGATGAGAAACATCACAAAAAACGGCGGCACAAAAGCCTGCACAATCATCCGGTCAATTCGCTTCATGCTTTTTTTTAGACGTTAGATTTGAGATGTTAGACATTAGATGAAAGACGTTAGACAGCTATAACGTTTGATTGTCGGGCAAAGATAGAGCCTTGGCGGGATTTTTTTCAGGATGGGTGGAAAACTGGTCGGATAAGGCTCACTTTGTACGACCACGAATGGTCACGCTCACAGGGCGTCTGCAAGTCGCGGGGGCTGCCCGCTCGTACCATAGCTCCATTACTTTCCAACCCCTTAATTTTAAAAACGGCGTTGCTCGTTTCGACCTTTTGGGTCGCATACGGGTTAAAGTTGCGGGTTCAGCCCGCCGTCAATAAATCCATGATTTTTGTTTCCAAAAATCCGCTCTACTGTCTATCTTTCCGGGCTAAAAACCAATGAATATGCGTTACAAAATACTTGACCAGCACGGGTTTTAAATTTCTAACACTACTGGATGATATTTGGAACGATATTGGTTTTGTGCCGACAGTCAGGATTTGATTTGTTTTTTTGTAGCCGGGCTGGAGCCCGCAGCTTTGATCTGTATGCGACCACAGGTCGCAACAAGCGAGCGTTTCTGATGGGTGAGAGGTTGGTCGCGAGCGGGTAAAACTAGGTTTTTTTAAAATTGTAACGAACCCCTTCTAAAACTTTTGCGATGAAACAATATTTGCTTTTTTTCGTGTTCGTCTACATTACTGGCTGTTTTGACCTTGAAGATCCTACTTGCAAAGCTGCAAGAATAGAATCAAAACCTGCATTAAATGGCATAGTCAAAAAAAAATACATTGAAGAGCATAACCATGATTATCGGGTTCTTGAAATTTCCCAAGATGGAGAAAAACGATATAAACTCTATTTTGGCGAGTTCATGAACCCAAACTTCTATCATTATGTAGAAGTGGGCGATGCGATAAAAAAGTCGGCAAACTCCTTGACCTATCAGGTTGTCAAGCAAAATGGTAGAAAAAAAGATTTTTTTCTGAATTTTAATTGTCCTGATACTTTATCATTGCCCAGATGAATTGAGGCACTGTACCACTACTACTACCTCAACGGCATTGAATACTTCAACGGGAATGTAGACCATTCATTGGGAAGAAGGACGCTTGGCGGCTGTGTACGATCAATTTGGTGTAGTTTTGCAGTCTTATCGCTCAGAGTATAGCCACAGAGACCACCTCGGCAACACGCGCCTGACTTTCAGCGATCTGAACAACAACCGCCGGATTGAATACGGGGCTACCCCAAGCGAAATCATGCAGGAAGAGCATTATTATCCTTTTGGGTTGAATCAGGTAGGGGATTGGTACGCGACGACAGCGCCGGAGAATAAGTATCA
>JABWAJ010000005.1 GCA_013361075.1 Saprospiraceae bacterium
AGAAACCATAGTATTAATCGAAAGAAATCACTGCCTTCGTGGTAGATTTTTTCTACCCATTCGATGTTCAGCGATGTTAATTTGCTGATTAAATTTACTGCTGTGTAAAAATCACATCTGTCTTGAATCTCTCTTATTAATAATAACTTCCTGTATAAAAGCTCTTCTATTAGATGGGAGGCTACAAACCCTTTACTTAACCAATCATTTATTTCTTCGTAAGGGTTTTCATCATGATTGAGTAATAGTGAAATATGTCTTTCTGGAAAAATCTTTCCTATGCCTTCTTGCCACAACTGATAATATACAGCTATATCGGTGTTTTTAAAACAATATTCATCTAGGTCTTCAAAGAATTCAATTGGTAGTACACGAACTCCCAAAGTCATTGTTTCTCGTAAATCATCAACTTTATGTAGAAATTCAAGCCTTTTACGCAATAATTTTAGCGAGTATTCTTCATCAGAAACCGAAAGGAACATAGCAACTGCATTGGCAGAATATTTCTCAAGCGTTGCAAAAACGTATTCCCTTGAAAAGTCTTTTGAATAACCTTTTTGAAACAACTCAACTTTAAAAGGTTCGTCTGTTGCTTTTTCAACTTCTGAAATCGTCGCTTGAATTAGCTCTCTACCTTTCTTTTCTCCCCAAAAGTCTACTTCATGTAACTTATCCTTTAATGAAAAGTTATATCCTAATTTATTGTTGGCCTTTAGGTAATCAGTTAACAAAGAAAATAGATAATCCCAGTGATTGGTTTTTGCCAATAATTTGATTAGTTCAATTCTTTCATCATCTGATTTAAGTCGTTTGAAGATCTTGCAGTGTTTTACTAAATCTCGATTTCCTAAGTCTGATTTAACTTTATTAAAATCATAAACGTCTATTTTTCCATTATACCAAAATTGGTACAAAACATCTTCATCACATACCTCTATTATCTTTTTTACTACTGATTCAGTAAGTTCAGCTTCTAATTCTGGAGGTAGATTTTTGGGTGCAGAGGCAAAAAGCTTGTTGAAGTCTTCATAGTTATTGGAGCCGGATATTTGAAAGCAAAGAGCTGCTAACTCATCCGAATATACTTTCTTAATGGCGTCGTTTGTTTTTGCGACTAATAGCGAAAATTCATTTGTCCCCTCAATTATTTGGATGAGTTTAAATGGCGAAAGTGATAGTATTTCAGTGAAAGACTTGTTTTTTAGCTCAGCCACCAGCCATTCCATCCATCTAATACAAAACTGTTCTCCAAATGAATACGGATAAATTCTCTGAAGTAGCTCTAAATCTAGCTTATCCTTGTTCTCCCAAATAATTTCCTCTGGTATTTCATAGTCTTCTTCCTTATTGTAATCCTCATATCCGATAAGCCTAAACTCCCTGCTTTTCCACACCTCAAAAAGTACCGCACTATTTTTTTGTTGTCCAAAGTGCGTATAATTTGTGGCAATAGAATAGTTAGTTCCTTTGGTTGTGGCAATTAGGGATTCAAGAAGTTGGCAAAATGGAATGAATAATTCCGCTTTTTTATCAATTATTTCTTGCGAATAATATTTGTTGATAGAATCTGAAATGAATTCGAAATTATTTTGTTTAAAAAACTCCTTTATTCCATTTATTAGCACATTGAATGTCTTGGTTACTGTTGAAGTGTAAGGTTTTCCCCATTTGCTCTTGAGCGTGATTTTTTCTTGACTGTGAACTAGTTTCTCTCCTCCTAACAACTCCATGATTGCCTTAAAATCATTGTAAGATTTTGGAGTGTGGACATTCTTTGCAGTATCCTTTCCTTTTTCAAATGCTACTTCAAAAAGTAGCGCATCACCCGGTGCTAACTCCCGAAGTCCAATTGAAAAATTGGAACTATGCAAAAACACTTCTTTACCTCCCGGAGCACTAATAACCCCGAACCCTTTTATCGAGTCATACCATTTAATTACTCCTGCTTTCAATTTTTTTTCTATTTTGAATGAGTTATTAAAGCATCCACACGCACCTTACCCGTAAGTAGGTCTTGCATTAGTGCAGTTTTTGTTGATTTATACATCAACAAATTACCCTTCTCCTTTGAAAGGTTGCTGTCAAATTTTTCAAGTATCGAAATAATTCTTTCCTGTTCAATGATTTTTGGGATAGCAACCTGGGTAGCTTTAATTTTCGTCAATGTTGTTCTGGTAATTGCATTACCGGACATTTGGTCTTTGAATGTCTTTTGCAACTTTTCACACGCCAGAGTTTGAAATAAAAAATCATTTCTCAAATAATCTTTTTTTCCACGCAAAAAGGCAACACTGGAAAGTAAACTGATTGGCTCTTTAATAGTGTTTATGCAAACGTTACCAGTATTGGCTCCGTCTTTCGTCAATAGTACGTCACCAAATCCAACAGAGCAACGACGATAAATTGATTCGTGTGCATCACGAGTAATGAAATCTACGTTTTTCAAATCTAATTCTCCCATCCTGATATTCTTGGAGGTTATGTACATGAACTCTCCAACTTCACTTATTTCAGGCGAAAAATGCGTACCATCTTGAATTTTTTCACAAACGTTTTTCAATGTAATAACTTCCCACTCTACTGGAATTCTCCCCAACACACTATCCTTAAACTCATGTGTCTCCTCACTGCGAATATTCCCCTGCTCATCAATACCGCAAGTGAGCAGGTCTTGCATCAATCCAGTTTTAATGCGCTCGTATTTGGCAATGAGTTGTTCTGTTTTTTCAATGGCTTGGTCTATGGTAGTCAGAATGTTAGCGATGGTGGTTTGTTCTATTTTCTCTAAGGGCAATAGAATTTCGAGTTTTGATAACTCAGAATGATTTATTGAATCAAAAGTTGAGCCTTGCGAAATGAACCCGCCATTGATACTTCTAAAGTAGATGGCGTGATTTAAGAATGAGTTATCAACATCTTTTCCTTTTATTGCTGCGATACCTCTACCAATACAATACTTTTTATTTGCCAAATTGGTTTTTCCAACTGGCGCACGAACGCTAAATAATATCGAATTTTCAGGTGCCAATTTTTTAATAACAGTTGAAAATACAGTTGTTTCAGGATGATGTTTCCCAAACTCTGAACATCCCTGTAAAAAAGGCATACCGTTCCCCTCCGAATTGTAATACTTTCCATCTGGCGATTGCCCCATTATTAGGTCAGCAATCTCACCAAGTTTTATCTCTTTCCATTCTCCCATGCCTATTGATAATTTAAAGCAGTCAAAAATTCATTAAGTTTATTCAATACTGAACCACGTTCTTTTTCTAATTCATTTCTACCCACTGCGTATTTATCCCATAACTTTTCTACCAAGCGAACCAGTTCACGTTTTTCACGGTTCAAATAGCGCTCCAATTGTTCCTGCATGAAGTTATGGTGTTTTTGCAGGATCAGGTCACGGGCTTGCTCCGGGGTGATTGGTTCACCTATGGCAGCGACCAATTCCTCTACAATTCCTTTTTTGGCTTGCAGGAAATCTACCTGTTTTTGATACTTCTCTTTGTCCTTATCCTTTTCTGCTGCGGCTTTTTCCGCTTCGCGCAAAATGATGAGATTGTCCAAGTGAGCAAGGAAACCATCCAAGCCATACTTTTTAGCATCCACCAGGTCTTCCAAACGAGACTCCTTTCCGTTTTGCTCCTTCTTCAGTGCTTTTATTTGCGCCTCTGTTTTTGCGATGCGTTCAGCCAGTTCCAGAAGTAAGTGTGCTTCTGTCAGGGTATTTTCAGGGACTTTGCCAGTTAATGATTTCAGGTCTTTGGCACTGAGTTTCTTCTTCTTTTCGATGGTCACGAAATTACCCACCAGGTCATTGGCTGCGTTGGTGAGTGTTTCTGTAACGTACTTTACTGTGGCTTTCTTTTCATTGCCTTCATCATCGGTTTCCGGTTCTACTTCTGCTTCCTCCATTGCTTCCTGTAAGGTGTTTTCGAGGTCTGAAATCTTGGTTTCCAGTGCATCGAGTTCATCTATTTCTCTTTGGAAAAAGGCTTTTTTGATGTACTCGTCCGGGATAAGGTTCACGCTCCAACCATAAGAAGAAATGGTTTTGAGGTCGTAGTTAATGGTCTGCCACCAGTTCACAAAAATACCTGCCACCTGGAATTTATCAAAGAGTTCCATCGGGACAAGTCTGTTCTGAAAACCGGTTAGGAGTTCCGCTCTGATTTTGGGTAGATTGTTGTCCGTATCTAAGTGCGTAAAATCTTCTTTTGCCTCTTGCCACCATTGATTGGTTTCCTGACGGAAACGTTCCAATGTAGCTGCTACCCCTTTATGCGCTTCGATGCGTTCCTTGATTTGCGCTTTTTCAGTGAGGGCAGTTTTGAAATCAAAATACCTGGCATCCTTCTCCTGAAAGAATACATCCGGCTCCATTCCGAATTTCTTGTAAAACGGTACTTGAGCAGCCACTTCACTTTTGGGTACGCCACCAAGCAAGTGCGCCGTTACATCTTCCGGCTCCGGTTCGGGTGTGTTATCTACATAGCGGCGGATATTGAGGTTGAAGTCATTGGTTTCAATCTCCTTCAGATCAACCAAACAGGAATATTTCGGTATTTTGAGGGTCTTAGTAAAAGCAGTATCAATCTTTTCGATGTCTTCCGGGCGAAGGAAGTTTTGCGCTTTGCCTTCTCCAAACTCTGCATCGGCATTGATGAACAAAATCTTGTGGCGCAAAGCGTCCGGCTTATTTTTATTGATGACGATGACACAAGCCGGAATACCCGTTCCGTAAAACAAGGATGGCGGTAAAGCAATAATGGCTTCGATCAGGTTATCCTTTACGATCTTTTCACGGATCACCTTTTCTGCGCCGCCACGAAACAACACACCATGCGGGATGATGCAAGCCATTTTACCGTTATCCTTCAGGCAGGCAATCATGTGTTGCACAAACATCAAATCACCTTTCTTGCCTGTTTCCGGTGCATAACCAAAACGGAAACGTGCCGGAAACTGGATATTGTCTTTGGAATAGTTCTGGGAAAATGGCGGATTAGCAATGATGCGGTCAAACTTTCTGAGCGACCCTCCTTCAGTATGTTGCGGGTCTTCGATGGTATCACCCAAGCGAATGTCAGCATCCAGAACGTTGTGCAAAATCATGTTCATCTTACAAATCGCCCAAACCGTGCCGTTATTATCTTGTCCTGCTAAAGTGAGGTTGCGGGCATTTTGCCCCTGCTCTTCTACAAATTGAGCCGACTGGATCAGCATACCACCCGAACCAGCGGTTGGGTCATAAATACCCATTCCTGCCTGTGGTTTCACCAGTTGCACCAACAAACGAACTACTTGCGCCGGGGTGTAGAATTCTCCGCCTTTCTTTCCGGCACTGTCCGCAAAGTATTTGATGAGATATTCATACGCCGCTCCGAGCAGGTCGGGGAACTCGAAATTGTCGTTGGTGAGTTTGATTTTATCGAAGTGGTCAATCAGGTCTTTGGCTTTGTTGTCCGGGATGACACGCTTGTTACCTTTCGTCTTATTGAAGTCAATGTTGTCCTTCAGTACACCTCTGAGTGAGTCGTTGGCATCTTCGAGGGCTGCCAAAGCCTGGTTCAACTGCTCTCCTGCGTTGTGATGGAAGTAGCGAATTTTGTCCCATTTTGCTTCTTGAGGAACGAAAAAGGTCTCTCCATAAGTCACAGGAGCATCTTCTAGCGCCAGCCAAGCTTCTTGCGCCAAATGGCGGTATTCGTTAGCGCGCAGTTTTTGCCTTTGTTGTTCAAATTGATCGCTCATCCTCTTCAGGAACAACATCCCAAAGATATACTCCTTGAACTCTGAAGCATCCATACTACCCCTCAGAATATCAGCCGCTTTGAGCAGAAAGTTTTCCAACTGAGAGAGTGTAATCTTAGTATTTTGCATGTTTGGTTTTACAAAGTGAAAGGCGAATATCGTCAAAGTTACCTACACATCGAATGAGTATTTTACGCTTTTAGTGATTCCTGAATAATAAAAAAGGGATAACTCCTTAGTTATCCAAGTCTATAATATTGTAAGCCTCGATTAAAAAACCTAAAAGTTTTTGAAAACCTAAACAATTAAATTGGCACCGAAAACCGGGGAGGAAGCCCTCTCACAACCCCAAATAAGTATCCACCGTCCCCTTCAGCCCCTCACTAAACACATAAATATCATCCAGCGATTGCAGTTCGTTTCGGGTTTCTTTTTTGGCTGCGTCAAAGACGCCGATGTATTTTTTGTTCGTATTCAGGTAGATGCGGCAGATGGTTTTGCGGTTGTCAATAAACTCCGGTACAACCTCCAGCGGATTGAACACATCATACCCTAATGTTTGAATGAAGGGCATGATGAATGCATTTTTCGTCGCTTCTTCTGTTGCAATTTGATCTTTGAGTTTGGCTACGCGGTCGCCGGATTGCAGGATTTGATCTTTGAAGTCCATATTAGTGGCGGTTTTATAGTTTTCTCTAATTTGTTGTTTCTAATCTCCTCTTTCTTTGTCATACGCCCCTTCTAAAAAAAGGTTGCCAAAAGTGTAACAAATTTATTTTCAATCAAATAGAGAATATTTGAAAATGCCTGGAAAATGAACCGGTATCTATTTAGCCGTCTTGTCGTAATGTATTTGTTTTTAATTAAATTAATTGTGTGTATATTTTTTGCCCCCCTGATTTGAATCTACCAAAGAGCGCTCTGTTGACATAGGGACCGGCATGCTTCGTTCAGTGAAAAGTGCAGAAACAAAAAAGGAGTCATGGAATAGCACCGTAACTCCTTAGATTTTAAATGGTCGGGTGACAAGACTTGAACTCACCCCCATCCACTAAACCCCATCCGCGTTTTGACGCCTTTTATTCTCTTCAAAACTTTCAAGAACATCAGCATCAGGGAGGAGAGGCCAAATCAGACCCGGACCTTTGCAATAGGGGGGACAAGGTAATGCCACTAAGTGGTCTGGGCCAATGAGCTCATTTCCGGATGCATCTACGGCAATCACCCCAATAACTGCTCCTAAAGAATCAGAGGAGACCGTCATAAATTTTTGGATTAGGTGGCCGCCTGTGGTTTGGCTTTTAACCGTATCCATATCCTCTTTAAAGTATGAATCTGAAGTACCTGGACCTATTGGCAGGCCATCATATGGGCCATAGTGCGTAGTATAATTTAAAGTTCTACCTAAAGGTTGATCCAATTTAGAAACAGGGACAATTGCCATAAAATTTGCATTTTATCGTAAAAACGGTGTTAAAAATTAATTCAGATAAGGTTCCTAAGCAAATATAGCTTAAGGTGCAGCATCCTTGTTTGACTTATGTGCAAAATAATTAATGGATTCAATCAAATAAGTATCGAGGCATCAAATACGCGTAATTTGGATTTGTAAGTAAAAATCTTCAGAAAGGCCTATTTGCAAACAAAAAAAGGAGCCATGCTTTCGCACAACTCCTTGATGATTAGGTCGGGGTGACAAGATTTGAACTTGCGACCACACGCCCCCCAGACGTGTACGCTACCAGGCTGCGCTACACCCCGAATGTAGGTGTGGGTGTGGGTGTGGGTGTGGGTGTGAAGGTGTGAGTGTGTGGGGGTAAGAAGGTGTGGGTGTGGGTTTGAGTGTGGGTGTGTGGGGTTGGGGGTATGAAAGTGTGGGTGTGGGGTGTGAGAGTGTGGGTGTGGGGGCCGGGTTACTCCATAGAGCGGATCATACCGAGGAGCATCCGGGAAACTTTTTCAAAATTTTCATAAAGTTGGTCATAGAGGCTTTTCTCTATGGCATCTATATCGAGTAAAATTTGCAGGATGGCGACGCACTCAAAAACGGAGGCGCGCGCCGTCACGTAAAATTTCTTTTTATCCGGATTTGTCATCCGGCCTGTGCCTTCGGCGAGGTTTAGCAGGGCACTCAAGCTGGCGCGTTTGAATTGATCCTGAAGGTATGGGTCCAGGGTATGTTTTTGGGCAAAAAGGTGTTTCAACACCTTTAGGTTTACTCCCCGCATCTCCTGGTACACTTCTAATTTTTCAAAGTCAAACACGGCACTTAATTTTTTATTTGAACATCCCCTCACACTCACACCCACACTCACACCCACACCCACACCCACACCTCTCTAGTGGGTAATACAGGATTCGAACCTGTGACCTCTGCCCTGTCAAGGCAGCGCTCTAAACCAACTGAGCTAATTACCCGCATTTGTGGAGAACTTGTACTGCTTTCACCCCATTGAAACGAATTCCAATAAGCTTTTAGCGAAACGTGCGCAAAGGTAAGGAAGATTTCTTCGTTTTCCGAAATTTTCTACTTGAAAAAAGTTGCAACAAGGTGCAATCGCGTTGGCCGATGAAAAATGGTAACTCACCGGACAAAACCGTACGTTTGGCCTAAAACCTGAATTTTTATGTGTCTTAAATGCAACTTTTCGTCTTAAAGTCAGTTCTTTAGCACAGAGAGTTTTTTCATACTAGTTCAATTTTGGCAGGGTCGTGTATTCCTTACACGACCTTTTTTTTTGCTCCATGGATCTGCCGCAAATTTTCTGCCGGAAAATTGTATTTTCGCGCACTCATTTCGGAGTGGTGTAAGCCGCTGCAAAACCCACCCCGGAATGCTCCGGATTACAAAAAAGGCATGGAAAAAGATCGTTTTCTTCAGGCATTGGGAATCGTTGTATTGGCAACCGCCATGGTGCTGGTGTACCCGGTGTTGCACCAACGCATCCCTTTCCTGCAACAGCATTTTGAAACCTACAACTGGCTCAACGGCCTTGCGGTTCCCCGGGAAGCTGTGACGGCTGATTCCACAGACATTGCTCCCGACAGTACCGGGCAAATGACAGGACCTATGCTGCTCGAAGGGGCCGAACACCTCGAAGCTTTTTTCCAGGCTCTGGATGCCAAATCGGAACAGGTGCGCATCGCTTATTTCGGCGATTCGTCGATCGAAGGCGACCTCATCAGCGAAACCCTGCGCGACAGCCTGCAACGCCTCTTTGGCGGCACGGGTGTCGGCTACGTACCCATTACCTCGCACGTAAATACCTTCAGGAGGACGGTTCGCCATACTTTTTCGGGGCATTGGTTTACCTGCACCATGGGACAAAACAACTGGCGAAAATTGCCCCGGGGCATTTCAGGCGGGTATTTTACCACCTGGACGGCACCGGTGGTGGTGGATACGACCGTGGTGACCGATTCTTCGGCAGTGGCTGCTCCCGTAATTTCCGATTCGGTACCGCCCGAGCCGGTGGCAGAGCAGCCCAAAGGCCACCGGGTGTCTTACGGCGCGATGCGGCTGTATCCCGGAACCAATGTTTTTGAGCGGAGTTATTTGTACTACGGTGCCCCTAAAGCCGACAGTACGGCCCGGTACCGCACCGGCAGTGTGACCACCAGCTTCGGCGGTGGCGAAGAAGGACAAACGCATCTGCTGGACGGGGGAAATAAAGTCAACCGGATTACCCTCTCGGAAACCCCCGGACGCCGGGTTTCGCTCAACTTCAATGTACCTGCGCGGGTACCTTTGTACGGCGTCAGCGTGGAAAGCCCCAATGGAGTGATTGTAGACAACTACGCTACACGCGGCAATTCGGGCAGCTTGCTCACGAGTATTGACGCCGGGGTGTTTCAGGAATTTCAGAACTTCATGGATTTCGACCTGGTGGTGCTGCAATACGGGCTGAACGTGCTCAATCCGAAAATGAAAAACTACAACTGGTACCAAAAAGAAATTAGCCAGGTGATCCGGTACCTGCAGGCAAACCTGCCGGGCGTAGCCATTCTGGTGGTAGGTCCTTCGGATAAAGCGACGAAAATAGACGGGGTCATGCAAACGGATCCGAGCCTGCCCCTCATTACCGAAGCGCTGCGCGCTGCAGCAAAAGAAAATAACGCCGCTTTTTTCAGCCTTTACGAAGCCATGGGTGGTGCCGGCTCGATGATCGAATGGGTGGAACAAAAACGCCCGAGCTTAGCCAACCTCGACTATACGCATTTCAATTTCGACGGTGCCGAAGAAGCGGGCCATTTGCTGCTCGAAGCTTTGTTGGGCGCGTACCACGACCGGCCAAAAAGGGCAGAAGCCCGCGGAAAACAGCCAAACAATCCAATCCAATGAGGCAAACGACGTGGACTGACCTGTGCTTTCGGATCAAGGCGCTTTGCCGGGGGGCACTCCCTGCAGGGAGCAACGACTTTACTTCCTTGCCGGTTTTGGCAGCCATCCTTGTTTTTCCTTTTTCGCTAACCGCACAGGCCGGTGCCGGGGAAGAGCTGACGCCAAAAGGATTTTCGACCCCCTGGGCTTTTGTAAAAACCGACAGCAACCGGATTCACTTCGCAGAAAACCTCGATTCTTTTTTTGCCCGGTTGCGCAACCTGGGGTCGGACAGCGTGCGCCAGGTCAGGATTGTCCACATTGGCGATTCGCACCTTCAGGCTGACGTTTTTTCCGGGAAACTTCGCACGTTGTTCCAGCAAAAATTCGGTTCAGCCGGGCGTGGGCTCATTTTTCCTTACCGCATGGCGGGCACCAACGGCCCACGTGACTATACCTGCAGCAGCAATGTGTACTGGCAGTCGCTGAAAAGTATTTATGCCGGCGATGGCCCTTCTCTGGGCTTGTGCGGTCTTGGGCTCCGCAGTAGCAATGCAGCACCGGCGCTCTATTTGCAACTCAAACAAAAAGAAGGAACAGACTACGCATTCGACAAAGTGACCATTTTTTGCAAGGATGCCTCCGGAGCCTGGAACATCGGTTTGCCGGAAGGAGGTGTGTTGCCAACAAAATCCACCCAATACACCACCGGGGCCAAGCGCTACCACAAAGTCCGCTCCGGCGATACCCTGTACGACCTTGCAAGAAAATACGGATGCACGGTGCGCAACCTGCAGCGCTGGAATGGCATCCGGGGCAGCCGGATAAATCCCGGGCGGAAGCTGATTGTGGGCGTTACCCGCAAAGCGATTCCCGAACCGGCAGTGGTCAAATCGCCGCTACGGCCACTGGAATCTGTGCAGCAGGAAGGCGGCGCGCACCATGTCGTTTTTCAATTGGATTCGCTGCTGCATGCTGCGGCCATTGAACACCGCGGGAATACCCTGCTGCACGGCATTTTACTGGAAAATACCCGGGAATCGGGCGTTTTATACAATATGATCGGCGTGAACGGCGCCACCTACAACCATTACAACCAGGCTGCCTATTTTTTGCCGCAGCTGGCTGCTTTGGCGCCCGATCTGGTGATTGTTTCCCTGGGCACAAACGAGTCTGTTGGCGGGCGTTTTGACGGGGGGGCCATCCGTCGGGATGTAGAGCGATTGGTGCGCAATATCCGGAAAGAGCTACCGGGAACAGCCATTTTATTGACGACCAATCCCGACGTACTGAAGCGCCGCCGTTACCTCAACGCCAACAACTTAGCGGTTCGGTCAATCTTGCTTGGGGTCGCGGAAGCCAACAACCTTGCTGCCTGGGACCTGCATACGGTGATGGGAGGACACGGATCGGTGAAAAAGTGGCGCACTGCGGGTTTGGCAGCGAACGACGCCATCCATTTTACGCCGGACGGGTATCAATTATTGGGGAATTTGTTGTTTGATGCGCTAATGAAAACTTATGATGTTGCAGGAAATTAACTGGACCGACATCGCACAGCACTTGTTTGTGTATGACCCGAAGCGCCCGTTGCTGTTCAACAGTGCGGCATTTCTTGCCCTGTTCATTGTGTTGTACGCGCTGTTTATTCCGATGCGCCGGGCTACGACGTGGCGTACGTGGTACCTCCTGTTGTTTTCCATTTTTTTCTATTACAAATCAAGCGGCTTGTTTTTTATCCTGCTGCTGCTCTCAACCGGCTGGAATTTCGGATTGGGGCACCTGATGCATACCGCTGGTTCCAGAGCAAGCCGGATTTTTTACCTGTTCCTCAGTGTAGGAGGGAGCCTGGGCTTGCTGGCCTATTACAAATACACCAATTTTTTTATCGGGAGTGTCAATGCGCTTGCCGGAACAGAATTTGCCTTTCAGAAAATATTTCTCCCCGTTGGCATTTCCTTTTTCACGTTTCAAACCCTGAGTTATACCATTGATGTGTACCGGGGGACTTTAAAGCCGATTTCGGAGGGTGCGCGTACGGCGGGCGACTGGTTGCAGAGCTTTGCGGATTTTGCTTTTTACGTTAGTTTTTTTCCGCAATTGGTGGCAGGGCCAATTGTTCGCGCCGCAGATTTTATTCCTCAAATTCGGCAACCCCTTAAGCTTTCTAAAGAAAATGTCGGGTACGCCCTCTTGCTGATTTCGGGTGGCTTGTTCAAAAAAGCGGTCATTTCCGATTACATCAGCGTCAATTTTGTGGATCGGATTTTTGCCAATCCGGGGTTGTATTCAGGGTTTGAAAACCTGATGGGCGTTTATGGATATGCCATTCAGATTTATTGCGATTTTTCGGGCTACTCCGACATGGCCATTGGCCTGGCCTTGTTGTTTGGATTTCAGTTGGCAGAAAACTTCAGAAGCCCGTATAAAGCCGTTTCTGTGCAGGATTTCTGGCAACGGTGGCACATTTCGCTCTCTACCTGGTTGCGCGATTATTTGTACATTTCATTGGGCGGCAATAAAAAAGGGAAATTCCGGACTTACCTCAACCTGATGATCACCATGTTGTTGGGTGGACTATGGCATGGGGCCAATTGGGTGTTCATCATCTGGGGGGCGTTGCACGGCGCGGCGCTGGCAATTGACCGCTTTTTGAAAAACCTGGGCCGAATCTGGGAAAACCCGGCGATGCGGGCGTTTTTGATCATGCTGATCATCCAGGGTGGTTGCCAAATTGCCGTTTGGCGCATTTATGCAGCTGGAGATCTGGATGAACTGGAGTATGCCGATTTGCTGAACGGGAACTTGCTCGTTGCGGGAGTCTGGTTTGGGCTGATGCTGCTGGCCATAGCCATTGACAAGTTGGTGAAAAAATCAACTGCCAGCCGGATTGCTGCGGGCATCATGGTTTTTCACTTTGTTTGTTTCTGCTGGATATTTTTCCGTTCGGGCGCACCGGGCAGCCGCGTGCCACCGATGGAAACGACGTTTAAAATGCTGTATCAGATCATGGCAGTTTTCCGGCCTGAGGTCATGGGACAGGTCATTGCTGGTTACTGGAAAGCAATGCTGTTGATTGGAACCGGGTTTTTGATCCACCTGTTGCCCGGATCCTGGGACCGCAGTTTGGAGAAGGGTTATGCCCGCATGCCGGCAGTGGTCAAGGCTGTTGGGCTTGCGTTGATTATCTGGATTGTCATTCAGACGAGCAGTGCTGAGGTAACTCCCTTTATTTATTTTCAATTCTGATCCTGCTATCGGGCAAAAACAGCTATTGATCACAAGTGTCTGAAAATAACAAGAGCCATTCCAGGTTTTGGAATGGCTCTTGTTGGATTGAAGGGTGTGCTTCGGATTAACCGACAACGATTGCCATGATGATGCAGAGGGCAAACAAAGCACTTACCAGTATCCAGGTAGCTTTTTCGATGAAGTCAGTAGATTTTGATGCTCCGAACAATTGGTTGGCCTGATTTCCACCAAAAGTGGAGTCAATACCGCCACCTTTCGGGTTCTGAATCAGGACGGCGCCCATCAGCAAAACGCAGATAATGGCGATGATTACACTCAATAAAGTAGGCAACATGGTTTATTTCTTTTTAAGTTTTTCAATTTTGGCTGCAAAGTAAGCACTTTTTTCGGGAAACTTCAAAATCAGACGCTCGTACATTTTGGCAGCTTTGTCATACTGCTGCTGAGCGGCCAATAAATCTGCCAGTGTTTCTGTAGCCAGGGAGGTATTTTCAGTCACGCTTAACCGGGCAATTTCAGCCACGACATCCGGTGCTTTTTTAGTTTTTTTCTCAGGTTGAACCACGGGCGGCGGGGCTTTCGCGGGTTCGTGTTCGGGGTCGGAAACGGGGAGAGCCGGGCGCGTCCAGCTTCTGAACGTCGCTTTGGGCAGGGGAGCCACCGGGGCTATTTGGGCGGCCTTTTCCAATACGGCATCCGCAGCAGCAAGGGCACTCCGATATTCCACAGCACTGGAAATGGCGGCTGCGTCGTTGGCCACGCGGTCAACATAAGAAACATCAGGCGTCGCCTCCGCCTCCGGCTCTGGCGGTAAGGTTGTCGCAGGTTCATCACCCACCACTTCAAAAGGAATCGCAGCAGAGGTTTCGGCTGTTTCAGGAGCAATGAGGGCTGTGAAATCAAATGCCAGTTCCTCCTCAGCTTCTTCCTGTATTTGGGGAGCTACCGGCGGCTCGCGGAAAACGGCTATGGGGTCGGCCACAACCGGGCGCGCAATTATCGGATCTTCTACCGGCACGGCCAGCTCTTCATGAAGCACCGACAGGTCTTTGAGCTCCAGAAAATCTTCGTTGAATACAAAAAACGGGGTCTCGCTTTTTTCGTAGTGCGTTTGCACGAAGCGATACAAAGCTTTGCGGTCTATGCTGTAAACGGCTGCTTTCTCAAGGGCTTTACGGGCATCGGGTCGGTGTTCCATTCTGCTTTTTTGCAGCAACAACCAACGCAAATGGGCATTGTAAGGATATTCCAGGGCAAGGCTTTTGAGTTCCTCGTAAGGCACCTGGTACAACAACGAAGGATCATTGAGGTAATCCCTGAAATTTTCAGCGTTCATATCCTGCTTATTTAATCAAACAACAACCGTTCCCTGCCTGGAGGCACAATGCCCAGATGGCGGTACGATTTTTCGGTTGCTTCCCGGCCCCGCGGTGTGCGTTGCAGGTAACCTTCCATAATCAAAAAGGGCTCGTGCACTTCTTCGATGGTGCCTGCTTCTTCTCCCACCGCTGTTGCAATGGTGGTCAGCCCCACTGGCCCGCCCTTGAATTTGTGGATGATGGCAGACAGGATGCGGTTGTCCATTTCGTCCAGGCCACCTTCATCCACATTCAGAGCCAAAAGGCCATATTGTGCAATTTCTGTATCTACGACGCCGCTGCCTTTCACCTGTGCAAAATCCCGGATCCGGCGCAGCAGGGCGTTGGCAATTCTGGGGGTGCCCCTGCTTCGGCGGGCAATTTCTGTTGCTCCTTCGTCGGTAATCGCCGTATTCAGAATACCGGCCGAGCGTTTTAAAATGCGTTTCAACGTGGGCACATCGTAGTAATCCAAATGGCAATTGATGCCAAACCGGGCACGCATGGGCGCAGTAAGCAACCCCATTCGGGTGGTAGCGCCTACTAAAGTAAAGGGATTTAAGGCAATCTGAATGCTTCGGGCATTCGGACCGCTGTCAATCATGATGTCAATTTTATAATCCTCCATTGCAGAATAGAGGTATTCTTCCACAACCGTGTTCAGGCGGTGAATTTCATCAATAAAGAGCACATCGCCCTCGTCTAAGTTGGTAAGCAGGCCGGCAAGGTCTCCCGGTTTTTCCAGTACCGGCCCGGAAGACATTTTCAGGTTAGCACCCAACTCATAGGCAATGATGTAGGACAGGGTCGTTTTGCCCAGCCCTGGCGGGCCATGCAACAGCACATGATCGAGTGCTTCACCACGTTGTTTGGCGGCCTCAATAAATATGCTCAGGTTTTCAGCAATGCGGGGCTGCCCGCTGAAATCGTCCAGCGCTTTGGGCCGCAGTGCCCGTTCTACCTGTTTGTCGTCGGCGGCCTGGTTTTGGCCACTTGGATCAAGATATGGATTTTGCATATTGATTGCGTCTGACGCCAATGTTTGGGTTTGATGTTTTGGTTGAAAGTGCACACCTGTCAGGGAAAAACACACAGGATATGACGCTCTTCAGGCATAAATTATTACCTTTGCGCGGTTTTTGCGCTATGCACCTGACCGATAACATCGAACAAAATACAACAATACAATGAGCGGAACAAAAGTAAGGATTGAAAACGGAAAATTAATCGTCCCGAACGACCCTGTGATCCCCTTTATTGAAGGCGACGGCACAGGAGCGGATATTTGGGCGGCTTCCGTACGCGTAATTGATGCAGCTGTTGAAAAAGCTTATGGCGGAACGCGCAAAATACATTGGCGCGAAGTACTGGCCGGCGAAAAGGCCTTTAACCAAACCGGCGAGTGGTTGCCACAGGAAACTCTGGATGTCATTTCAGAATGCCTCATTGCCATCAAAGGCCCATTAACTACTCCGGTTGGCGGTGGAATTCGTTCACTCAATGTGGCTTTGCGCCAGCAGCTGGATTTGTATGCCTGCGTGCGGCCGGTACGCTATTTTGAGGGTGTTCCTTCTCCGGTACGCCAGCCCGAATTGGTAGACATGGTCATTTACCGGGAAAATACTGAAGACATTTATGCGGGCATTGAATACCTCTCAGGATCGGACGACGCCAATAAGTTGTTGAATTTCCTGCAAAACGAGTTGGGTGTCAAGAAGATTCGTTTTCCAAAAACGTCCTCTTTTGGCATCAAGCCGGTTTCTGTTGAAGGCACTGAACGCCTGGTTCGTTCGGCCTTGAATTATGCACTCGAAAATAAAAAGCCTTCGCTGACGCTGGTTCACAAAGGCAACATCATGAAATTTACGGAAGGTAAATTCAAGGATTGGGGATACGAACTGGCTGAGCGCGAGTACCCGGATCAGGTTTTTACCTGGGCACAATACGACCGGATCAAGGAAGCCGAAGGCGAAGAGGCAGCAAACGCTGCACAAAAAGCTGCTGAAAGTGCAGGCAAACTGATCGTCAAGGACGTCATTGCGGATGCTTTCCTCCAGCAAATTTTGTTGCGTCCGTCGGAATATTCGGTTATTGCCACGCTGAACCTCAATGGAGACTATATCTCCGATGCGCTTGCTGCACAGGTGGGCGGTATTGGCATTGCTCCCGGAGCGAACATCAACTACGAAAACGGCGCCGCAATTTTTGAGGCTACGCACGGAACGGCTCCGAAATATGCGGGTTTGGACAAAGTGAACCCCAGTTCGGTCATCCTTTCTGCCGTGATGATGCTGGAATACATGCGCTGGAATGAAGCAGCCAATCTGATCATCAAAGGGTTGGAAAGCGCCATCAGCAAAAAGCGCGTAACCTACGATTTTCATCGGTTGATGGAAGGGGCTACGTTGCTGAAATGCTCTGAGTTCGGGACCGAACTCATCGAAAATATGTAAGGACCAGCCGCTTCCAAATGCTCATCAATTATTTGGAGCGCGTTAAAATATCAGGCGCAGCGTGCCGCAGCACAGCCCGTGGAAAAAGCAGGCACTTTGGCATGCTGCACCTGAAATGGTAAAAATGCACAAAACGAAATGGCCCGACAAGGTGCAAAAGGCGTACGGACACCTTCGGTGTCGTGAAATAGTTTTAATTACCGGTTAGGGTAATCTCGGATGGTTATTTCCGCCGGCATCCTGCCTCTTGCCCCATTGCCAGGCCATTCCTGTTGGTATTATTCCCCGCCATCAACTTTGGCTACTTCCACTGCATAATTTCCTACTGCCCGACCTTGTGTTGTGCCTACTTCTGAGTCGAACCGGTAGTGGATGCCGGCATATATACGCGATAACGCAGCTTCCTCCGCCCAGGCGTCAGCACGGGCTTTTTCAGCCGGAAAAATATGGCCGAGCACAGTAGCTGCGGCAGCTGAAAAAGTCGAGTGTCCCGAGGTATAACTTGGGAAATTCGGGATCCCCAGTATCGTTTTGAAGCCAGGTATGACCTGAGCCGGCCGTGGATAGTGGTAGTAGTATTTGGCATCCCAGCAACTGATGCCGGCATCCATAATGGCCATGTTCATGTAGGCAAATGTGCGTGCCGAACGGAGCGGGTTTTCTTTGTATTTTACAATCAAATCAGCAGCAAAACGGTTCCAGTGGCCCGGAGGCGTATACGTGCCTAAGCCATCGGCCCAAAAATTCGCAATTTTGCGCTGGTCGGTTGTCAGGTTGTCCGCAATCTCCTGGAGTTCGGCAACTGCAACCTGAAACTCTGCAGAACCGGGCGCCGGTGGGGGGACCGGACGAACGGCTTCTACATTCGGGATGCACCAGGGCCTGACGCGACCAAAAAACGGCGTAATGCCCACCGGTCGCTGCGGTGTTTCCAAATTTTCCCAATGCCAGCCCCAGCGGGTTTGTGCAGCTGCCCGCAGCGAATCCGAAATAGGGCGCGGCGTTTGGGCGTTTGCCATACCATCTGTTTTGGCACGGTTAATGAATACGGCAGCAACCGCCCTTCCCAGGGAATCGCCGGCAACAATATCGCTTTGAACGTTCATGCCTGCCCAAATCAGGCTGTTTTTATGCTCGGTTGCCTTTGCAGCAAGGAAATCTTTTTCCAATGGGAACATGGCAGAAAGTATGACCTGAGAAACGGCAGCTATGGTCGCACCTTCAGAAGGGTAGGAGGGCAGGCCGTTTTCAGGGAGGTGTGTCGTAATGGAGGCGTCTGCTGCATAAGGTGCCGGACGGTTAAACTGATATTTGTAATACCAGGCCGCCATGAGGGCGTCGTATTGTGCACCACTCCAGTAGGCCAGCATGCGGCAGGTGTAAGGCGGATGGGCAAACGGGAACAAAGGATACTGCCCCGGATTCATTGCGTTTGGCGCCGGGTAAGTTCCATCCGCATTTGGCGCTGGCGTCAGGTTGTATTTTGCAGCGAGTTCCCTGGCGATTTCATTCCAGCGGATCAGTGCATTGCTGCTCCAGTAGCGCACGGCGGCTTCCTGATCGCCTGTAATTTGGCCGGAAGCAGCTTTTACAGCAGCCAGCTCAGCCTGGTAGGCCGGAGAAGTCGTTGCTTCCGGTGCAGGGATCCCGATTTGTCCGGGGCTATTGAGCAAAACCGGATTCCAGGTTCCCCCATCCTCATCAAGGGTTGCAAATTCGTATGCTTCATAATCGAGTCGCTGTGGCAAATCCTTTTCGCAGGATTGGAAAATAAAAAGGGCCAGGGCGGAAGCAAAAATTGATAGATATAACTTTTTCATGATGTGTCAATGATTTTAGGAAAATTGTGTTGTTAAAAATGGAGCGCTGTTACCAAATCCCAAATTGATAGGTTATCCCGCCGCTCAGGGCCAGGGATTGCCCGACATTGCGACCTGTCAGTACATAACCGCCGGAGGCAACCACACCAAGGCCTTTTACAAATGGGAAATAGTATTGCAATCCGCCGCCCACACGGGTGAAAATCATTTTGTTGGATGGAAAGCCGGCATCCTGACGGCGGATGTCGAAACCGCCCAGCGATTTCAAGCCATCAAACATGGCTTCTACTTTCAGCGAGTTGTTTAGCAACCAAATGCCTGCAACGGCACCATAGCTGATGGCGTCCGGCATGTCAACTTCATCCGTGTAAAAACCCTGGGTGGTGTAGTAATAATCGCGTTCGATGGTAGAATTGCCACGCAAGTGAAAAGCACCCTGGCCCCGCACAAAAATTCCTGAGCCGGTCTGGTATTGCAATACGCCGCGCAGTGAGCCTTCCAGGCATCCAAATCCAAGGTTAAAAGGTGCATAATCAGGCAAATAATTCGAAGCAGGTCCGCTTACGCCTGCAACAGCATGAAGTGTCAGCTTGCCACTGCCAATTTCTTGATCAACGGCTGTTCCTTTAATCCAAAATCCCCAGTCTTGCAGCCCCTGGACTCCTGTCATCTGGCCCCCACTGGCCTGCGTTTTTACCCAGGGCAATGCAGCGATTACATTCACCCGGTCGATGACGCCCAGGGCAACCATGGGCATTACGGTCTGCCGGGTCAGGGTACCGATGTTGCCATTGTTGCGTTTGAGCGTACCTTCCCAGTATTCATCCCAGGTATCGTGCGTGTAAATGGCTGCCAGGCAAATTTGCCCGGTTTCCATCATCAAAGCGTCCGTTGGGGTTTGTGCTTTTGAAGGCAGTAACAGCATCACCCCGAATGCCATTAGTAAAATTGAAGTAATTGACATGCGTTTCATAAACAGGTAATTTTATTAAGTGAGTGTTTGTGAAGTATCTTTTTGTGCCGGTTCTTTATTTGTTTAAAAAGAGCAGGGCGCTCCGCACTTGCGTGCAGCGAAGCAGCGAAGCGCCCCTGTTCTTCTAAATCGGAATAAATATGAATTGAATAGCATATTTGATGCCTGCCTCGGACATCAGTTGATAGACTAAATGACTAAATGTTTGAAAATCAATGTAAATAAAGGAGTGGCACCCTATGAAGGATGGCATGGCAGGTTTATCGACCGGATTTCAGATGAACAGGTACACGCATTGCAACAAAGCAATCGCAGCTTTCAAATGAAAAATGGAACACGCTCCAAAACCTGTCAACAGGTTAGGCTTGTGCAGGAGGATGAATCAGAGGTGGACAAAATGCATAGCTGCCGGGTGCAGCAAAGTGGAAAACGGAATCAGCCTGTCGGTCAGCAGGTGCAGAGGGTAAGGCTGATTCCGGTATCATAAATTCTTTGAACAAACCTTTGAGCAGGTTTGCCTTGTCGGAATTACTGGCTGGATGGTCGTCCTGAGGTTCGGAAACGGATTTGAGGGTGGTCAGATCCGATTGATCTTCCACCACATAAAAAACGGTTTCTTTTTCACTGGCCTGGGTGAAGACAAAATCGCCATAAAAATTTCCCCTCGGGGTAATTTCGGTTTCGTCCAAAACCCGGACAGCGCTTTCGATGCCTGTTTCCTGTTCAACTACTTGAGCAAGTGCTTTCTCTGCAGCACTCATTTGTCTTTGTATTTCAACAAAATAGCGCACTTCAATGCACAGGTGCCCCCCGACCCACTGGGCCAAAGAAAGGGAAAGCAGAAACCATGCCGAAGCGACTTTTATCATGAATACAACATTGTTGACCTGGCAAAGCAAATAATAAATCCCGAATCTTTAAAATATTTGGGAAGATAAATTCAAAGCCCGCCAAATTTTTGGTGCTAACGAGCTACAACAACCTTGATTACCTGTTGGGGCAGCAGATCCGGTAACCGGGCAATTTTGAACAGGTACAAGCCTGGCTCAAGCGAGCCTGTTGCCACATGTGCCAGATGGCCATTCGGGAATTGCAGGGCGGAGATCATTTGGCCATTGGCACTGAATATCTCCAAGCGGATAGCATCCGGGACATTGCTTTTTAACCAGATTCCTGCATCTGCCGGGTTCGGAAAAACCTTAAATGTTTCCGCCTGAGTTGGAGCCTCCCCGGAGCTGGAAATGATGTCGCAGGTGAGTCCGCTTTCACAAGGTTGCGTCTCTTCCAATTTGAAAATAACATCGCCGTTTTTCAAATAGCAGGTAAACCCGGGTTGTGCATCAACGACAAAAAAGCCCCGGTCTAAAGGACCCATGATGCTGCCAATGCCTTCAATCCAAATGTCCGGAATTCCGTAAGACGTTTGGAAACGGATTTTTTTACGGGGCTGGCCGTCAACCATGATCTGTTCGATGCTTTCTACATAATAATCAATGACTGCATCAAGGTCGAGAAACTTAAGGTGGAGGGTGTCATTGATGTCGACTCCAAAGTCATATAGCAGGATTTCTTCCGTTGCTCCATTGGCAAGCACCCATACTTTCTGTTCCTGTACACGGGTACAGGCGCGGTAAAAAGAATTGTAAAAAGTGCCGTCGAAACCATAATTTATCTGGTACGACTTGTTGTATTTTATCGCATTGATGGTGGTATCGCCACACATTACCGTCGCCACGGGAATGGGGCCTGCCAGGCCATAGACAATACCTCTCCAGGCAGAACCGCTTTCAACAGGAAAAACCTGTGCGGCGAGTGTGGCGGGAAGCAACCATCCAAAGAATAACAAATAGCGCAGTGATAAACGCATGGTTTAACAGTTTGTGGTGATCTAAAGTATGCTTGTCTGAGGAATAGACGGCGCTCCCGGAAGTTTGGGTTGGAAAGACAATAACAATTATCCCCTGACCCAGGCATCCCGGTCCACGCTCATGGCCCAGGCAGATCCGCCGTTTTCGATACTGTTAAATAGCGGCAGCCAGTCGCCAGGGCCTGCCGATTCAGTGAGAATTTCGTAGCGCCTTAACTGCAGGATAATGTCTAATGGGTTGATGAGCACCGGGCAGGCTTCCACACAAGCGTTGCAGGTTGTACAGGCATGTATTTCTTCGCGGGCGATGTAGTCGAACAGACTTCTGCCATCGTCAAAATTTTCAGCAGACAGGGTAACCCCGCCCTGGTCTTTCCATTCTGCGCCGATAAAATCAGGCGAACCGCTGTCTAATTTTTTTCCGATTTCTTCTGCCCGGTCGCGTACATCCATCATGATTTTCCGGGGAGACAGTTTTTTACCCGTCAGATTTGCCGGACAAGCTGCTGTGCAGCGGCCACATTCAGTACAGCTATACGCATCGAGCACATTTTTCCAGCTCAGGCCTGGCACATCTTTTGCGCCAAATTCAGGAATGGTATCGGTGTTGGTTGGCTCGCCAATCCCCATCATGCTTTTCACTTCATTCATGATTTCGGGCATATTGTCCATCTCTCCGCGTGGTTTCAGCCGGGCATAATAAGTATTGAAAAACGCCAGGATGATGTGCAGGTGTTTGGAATAGGGCAGATAGTTGAGGAAGGCAAACACCGTGAGGATGTGGAGCCACCAGCCAAACCGCTCCACCACATGCAGGGCCGGTTCGCTCAGGCTGCCAAAAAGCATTGGTCCCAGCCAGCTGCTCACAGCGAGGGTGCCCGTAGCGGGATAATGGTCAGGATCCAGTTGTTGCAGCAGGACATCGGCACCATTCATGCAGAAAATGCCGGTGAGCAACACGATTTCACCCAGCAGGATGAGGTTGGCATCCCGGGTTGGCCAACCCTTCATCTCCGCTTTTTGAAAACGCGGAATCCGCAGCAGATTGCGGCGGGATAAAAAAATGAGGGTGGCTACAAACGCTGCAACCGACAGGATTTCAATAAAATTGATGATAAAGGTATAGAAGCCGCCAAGTAAAGGGGCGAAAAAGCGGTGAACCCCAAAAATGCCGTCTATGAAGATTTCGGCAAGCTCAACCTGGGTCAGCAGGAATGCGGCATAGATAAAAAAGTGAAAAATGGCAGGGATCCAGTTTTTAAACATTTTTTGCTGGCCAAAAGCAACCAGCAGGACATTTTGCCAGCGTTGTGCCGTTTGACCGGGTTCGACAGCTGCATCTTTCCCCAACAGGATGTTGCGGCGGATGCGCAAAAATTGCTTGCCTGCAAAAGCAAGGGCGGTCAGGCTAACGAGGACAAATACAAACTGTTGGATCATAAATTTTAGCTCAGGTTGATGGTGATCGTCCGCCAAGATAGGGGCTTTGTCAGTTTTTATAAAATTGTGGCTGTCAAATTTATGATTCTGCCTAAAAAATACCCGGTCATGGGAGAGGTTTTTTAAGTTTGCGGTGCTTACTTTGCCGGAATTGGTGTAAATAGCAGACACAATGAGTTCGGCAATCGTGAGTACAATTGGCTTTCAGAAAACTAGGTTATCATGAAGATTTTGGATGACTGGCAGATTAAACAGAAGATCAGGCGATTGGCTATTGAGATTCTGGAACAAAACTACGACGAAAAAGAACTGATTCTTGCCGGCATCAACAACAATGGGATGGAGTTTGCCAATTTGCTGCTGCAGCAATTGCTTCCCCTGGCGCACCTCGAAGTTACCCTGACCCGTGTCGTGCTGAATCCTGCCAACCCATTGAGTTCTGAAGTTAAAATCGAAATGCCGTCCGAAAATCTGCAGGATAAAGTCATTGTCATCATTGATGATGTAGCCAATACCGGGCGCACTATTTTTTACGCCTGCAAGCCCTTTATGGAGGTATTGCCCCGCAAGCTTGAGGTAGCGGTGCTGGTTGACCGGAAGCACAAATCCTTTCCGGTGAAGGTAGACTATGTGGGGCTTTCGCTTGCAACAACACTTAAGGAACACATTGATGTCCATATTCGCGAAACAGATGCTTTCGCAGTTTATTTGAATTAACTGATCAGTTGGCAGTCAGCTGTTTGCAAACTGACAACAAAACAATCCACCAAGTAATGCAAATTGGTATTCTGAAAGAAAAACAAGACAACAGGGTAGCCATCGTTCCTGATGGTTTGCCGAAAATCAAAGCACTTGGCGTTGAGCTGCTGGTAGAAACTTCAGCGGGGGCAGGGGCAATGTACGACGATGATGCTTATGCTGCTGAAGCCCGGCTTTTATCAAGAGAAGCAGTGCTGGAGCAGGCTGATTTGTTGATCAGCATTAATCCGCCCGACGAAGCAGAACTTTCGCGTTTAAAAGAAGGTACAGTGCTGATTTCTCAGTTTCAACCTTTTTTATACCCGGAAGTAGTTTCCAAACTGCAGTCGCTAAAACTGGTAGCGATTAGTCTGGACATGATTCCAAGAACGACGCTGGCTCAAACAATGGATGTACTTTCTTCGATGGCCTCCATCGCAGGGTATAAAGCCGTACTTGAGGCGGCGCGGCTGTTGCCACGCTATTTCCCGATGTTCATTACCGCTGCAGGGAGTGTGCGGCCTGCAAAAGTACTCGTTATTGGTGCGGGTGTTGCCGGCCTGCAGGCTATTGCCACAGCCCGCCGCCTGGGGGCTGCTGTAGAAGCTTTTGACACGCGCACGGCTGCCAAAGAAGAAGTATTGAGCCTTGGCGCTAAGTTTGTCGAGGTTGAAGGTGCGCGCGACGACAGCGCTGCCGGCGGATATGCAGTACAGCAAACCGAAGAATTCCTCCAGCGCCAGCGGGCAGAAGTGCAAAGCCGGGCCAGTAAATCAGACGTCATCATCACAACGGCTCAGGTTCGAGGCGGAAAAGCACCCATGCTGATTGCCAAAGAAACAGTAGAACAAATGCGGAAGGGTTCGGTGATCATAGATTTGGCAGCATCCAGTGGCGGCAACTGCGAATTGACTCAAAACAATGAGACCATTGTTTACCATGGAGTACAAATTGTTGGAAACTCCAACCTCGCAGCACTAATGCCCCAGGACGCAAGCTTTTTGTACAGCAACAACGTCCTGAACCTGCTGAAAATTCTTGTTAAAGACGGGGCTGTCAACCTCGATATGGAGAATGAAATCATTCGGGGATCCTGCATCACAAAATAACGATTCATGACGGATACCATCATCCAGTTTTTTAACGACAACTTTTTGCTGGTTTATTTGCTGGTCTTTACCATCCTGTTGGGTTATGAGGTGGTTTCGAAATCTCCGGACAGCTTGTATGCCCCGCTGGTTTCGGGTGTCAATGCAATTAGCGGCCTGGTTCTGGTCGGTGGTATCCTGTTGTTGCGGCAAACCCGAACAGATGATTACCTGTCGCTGGCATTGGGATTTCTGGCAGTAGCCATGGGTACAGCGAATGCAGTTGGCGGTTTTTTGGCCACCGATCGGATGCAGCGCCCTTTCAACAGGAAAAAAGCTAACCAATGAAACCATGACAACAACCTTTATTGTCAACCTTTTTTACCTTTTAGCGGCGGTTGGCTTCGTTTGGGGGCTTCGCCTGATGGGCCATCCTGAGACGGCACGCAAGGGGAATTTTATTGCCGGATCGGGGATGATTCTGGCCATACTGGCGGCATTGATGGAACCCATTCCAGGGGCCTTCAACAACAATGTCTGGATTTTTGCTGCCCTGGTAGCGGGAGCTGTTGGCGGATATTATATGATCTCAAAACCACCTGCTGCTGCGACAATGCTTCAGGCGATGCCAATCTTTAACGGACTGGGTGGCGCCAGTGCAATGGTGCTGGGCCTGGCAGAAATCCTGCTGGTTTACAACGGAGAAAGCGCCGCTTCCAATGGCTTGCTGGTCATATTGCTGCTTTCCATCCTCATTGGAGGGGGCGTGTTCACAGGCAGTTTTTTGGTTTTTGTCAAAATAAACGGCCTGCTCAAAGACGGTGCTGTAACGCTTAATCGCCACAGCCTGATCAATATCCTGCTGGTGACCATCACGGTTTTCTGCGGTATTTTTGTTTACCTGCAAGGCGATAAGGGAAGCCCGGTTTGGGCCATTCTGTTTACGCTCATTGCTTTGATTTCCGGCCTTTCCCTGGTTGCACCTATCCATGTTTCAGAAATGAAGTGGTTGGCTTCCCTGCTCAATGCTTGTTCGGGGGTGTCAGTCGCTGCTGTAGGCCTGGTATATGGGAGCCATTTTTTGCTGGTTGGGGGAATGCTGGTAGCTGCGGCAGGACTTACGCTGATGTTCAGAATTCGACTTTTAGCGTCCAGTTCACCGGTCGAACCGCCTTCTGCTGACCCGATTCAGGATGATGGACGGATTGTAGTTGAGGCAGATCACGCAGCTCTGCCACCCATATTGAAGGAAGATTTTTATGGTGGTGAAAACGAAAATACAGCAGCAACTGTTTCCTTTGAAGACACTTTGCCGGTGGAGGAGCCTGAAGCCGCAAATACAGGCGGAGAAATTCGCATGGAAACTCCGGGAGTTGAACCCATCCAAAAGGAAGATGATTTAGTCGAAGAAAATGCTGACGAAACCCATACCGGGTTATCTTCGTTAAATCAGGGAACAACAGCAGACGATGATGATGCCCGGGAGGACGGGGAAGCCGATCCGAAGGAGGCTTTCCCCGGAAGTGACTGATTCCACTGAGTTTTTCAGATTATTAGAAATGCCAAAAAAATATGCTTATGGAAATCTTCTTAGTTCCAATTGTACTCGGCCTGCTGGTTGTTTTTTCCAGCGTTTTTACCGTAAAGCAGCAATCGTCTGCCATTATGGAACGGCTTGGTAAATTCCACTCCATCAGAGGATCGGGACTTCATTTCAAAGTTCCGTTTATTGACCGCATTACAGGCAGAATCAACCTGAAAATCCAGCAGTTGGATGTGATGGTTGAAACCAAAACCAAAGACAATGTTTTTGTAAAACTAAAAGTTTCTGTGCAGTTTAAGGTATTGGAAGACTCTGTTTACGATGCATTTTATAAACTGGAAAACCCCTACGAGCAAATCACGGCCTACGTTTTCGACACAGTCAGGGCTGAAGTTCCCAAAATGAAATTAGACGATGTTTTCGAACGTAAAGACGACATTGCAGTTGCCATTCGCCGGGAGCTGGAAGAAGCCATGAACGAATATGGCTACGGCATCGTAAAAGCACTGGTCACCGATATTGATCCGGACCATGCTGTAAAAAATGCCATGAACCGCATTAACGCCGCAGAACGCGAAAAATTAGCCGCTGAATACGAAGGGGAATCTGAGCGCATCCGCATTGTGGCAAAAGCCAAAGCAGAAGCGGAAAGCAAACGGCTTCAGGGCCAGGGTATTGCCGATCAGCGGCGCGAAATTGCCCGAGGTCTTGAAGAATCGGTAGACATCCTCAACCGCGTAGGCATCAATTCGCAGGAAGCTTCCGCATTGATCGTGGTTACTCAGCACTATGATACGTTGCAGGCCGTTGGGCAAAGCAGCCACAGCAACCTGATCCTGTTGCCCAATGCACCTTCTGCCGGCGTTGACATGCTTTCGCAAATGGTTGCCTCTTTTTCAGCCTCCCAGCAAATGTCAGATGAAATGAAAAAGAAAAACCTGCTTGAATTGAAACAACCGGAAAAGGTAAAGACAACAAAATAAAACTTGTTGCGTAAGATATGAATGGCTTGCAACGTTGGTTTTGCAAGCCATTCTCTATTACCACAAAACCGTTCCGGCGCATGGCCCCATGTGACGGAACTTAAATTCAGATACAATGAACAACAACAGAACCGTCGTAATTCTTGCCTCTTTGCTTCTGCTTTCCCTGATTGGCCTGGGTTGGCTCTGGATGAAAAGCAGCCGCTTGCAGGGCGAAAATACAGGGTTTGAAACTCAGGTAGATTCCCTGAGCACCCTCAAATACGATTTATTGGACAATATTGACAGTTTGCAGACGGCCTATCAGTTGATCATTGCCAGAAATGATTCTTTGAATGTTTCTCTGGAAGACGCCCTTCAAAATGTTGCTTCCCAAAACGAACAGTTAAAAAGCATCCGGCGCCAGAGTTCCAATGATAAAAAAGGACTCCTCCAGGAAATTAACCAGTTGCGTGCTTTAAAAGCGGAACTGGAAGGCAATATTGGCAGGCTGGTTGAAGAAAATGAATCCCTCCGGCAGGAAAATTCGCAATTAACCGAACAGGTGGCAACGACGGAAAAGCGCAACCAGGAACTGACCGAAAAATCGAGCCAGCTGGAGTCGGCCAACCTGACCCTGCAATCAGACCTGAGCCAGCTGCGGGCTGCCAGTGTACGGGCTTCTGGTTTTTTAGTGGATCTGCAAACCCGTAGTGCTAAAACAACCTCGAAATCAGGGCGGGTGAAAAACCTGAGCATTGCTTTTGATGTGTTGAATGTGCCGCAGGAACACCAGGGAACTCATACCCTTTATTTGGTCATTACCGATGCCAGCGGCAACCCGATTGCCAGCGATAACCCGATCAGAAAGCGAATAGAAGCCAATGGACGGGTGGCTGAAATCATTGCCCAGCAATCGAAGGAAGTGACCCTCGAGGAATCACAGCGCCTAAATTTCAATTACCCGGTTAGTGAAAAACTGAAAAAAGGCACTTACCAGGTTTCGATTTATTCTGACCTGGGGCTATTGGGCTCTTCCAATGTAAAATTGACCTAAAACTTCGAAAATACGCTGAGATGAAGGCACTACACATGGTGTTGTTACTGGCGCTGGGCATGACAACAATGGTTTCCTGCGTATCAAAAAAGAAATTTACCATAGAGACTTCGGCGGCCGCTGCCCGTGAAAAAGCACTTCAGGATGAATTGCTGCTTACTAAGGGCCGCGTCCTGAGTATGGAAACGGTCAATGCCAATCTGACCCAATCGGTAACAACCCTGCAAGAGGAAAAACTTCGGCTGGAAGGGGATAAAGCGCGCCTGGAAGACCAGATTCGCCGGTTATCAAGCGAACAGGTTGACCAGAAACAACAGTTTGAATCTGCTTTGCAACAGCAAGTTAAAGCATTGGAACAGAAAGAATTGACTTTGAATGCTTTACAGGAATTGATTCAAAAGCGCGACGAAAAGCTGAAAACGCTTGAGGAGGATCTCAAATTTGTCTTAAAATCTTATTCCACAGACGAAATTTCGATTGAATTTAAAGACGGAAAGCTGATCCTGACGGTCGCCGACCAGACGATGTTCGATGCGGGTACGGCGTTGGTGACCCGTAAAGGCCGTGAGGTTATCGGGTTAACGGCAGGGGCTTTCGCCAAATATCCGGATATTGACATTGCGGTGGTTTGCCATACCGATAACACCCCTCCGTCAAAAAAGAGCAATTCCAGAGACAACTGGGAATTCAGCGCTGTGCGTGCCGCAGTCATTACCAGGGTTTTGACCAATGAGTTTTTTCTGAATGCCAACCAGGTCAGTGCTACCGGCCGCGGCGAATTTCAGCCGAAAGGCTCCAACGAAACCAAAGAAGGCCGTGCCCAAAACCGCCGGATTGAAATGGTGGTTTCGGTTAAAATGGCGGATTGGGGAACACGGATTTAGTTGCTTCGTTCAAGGCTTCGACAACCCGAAGTCCGGATCCCGCATAACGCCGAAGTGACCTTCCGTGTTTAAGGATAGCGAGGTCTGGGATGGTGGCTTTGTTGAACAGTTTAGTGCAAGTAACAAATTAGTGGCTGAATTTGAACAGCAGGCATGAATAGACAGGGCGTTTTGTCTTAAAATGTCTTGAAATGGCCGACTATGCTTCATGAGATTGATACCTTGTTTGCCAATAAATCCGCCACTCCGGCTTCTCAAAAATGGATTACAGGTGCTAAACCTCCCCCCTCCGGACAAAATGCGTATATTTGCCAACGCCTAAATGTGATAGAAATGGAGATCCGCAGTGCAGAATACCAGGGGAGTTTTACGACCGAAGCAGCGTGCCCTCAGGACAATAAACCAGAATATGCCTTTGTCGGGCGCTCTAACGTTGGGAAATCATCGCTGATCAACATGCTCTGCAGCAGAAAAGCATTGGCCAAGGTTTCAGGTACGCCGGGTAAAACCCAAACCCTCAATTATTTCCTGATCAACAATGCCTGGTATCTGGTCGACCTTCCGGGCTACGGGTATGCGCGCACAGCCAAAACGCAGCGCAAAAGTTGGAGCAAAATGACCATCAGCTACCTCACACAGCGCAAAAGCCTGGAATGCGTTTTTGTGCTGCTCGACTCCAATATCCCGCCCCAGGCCATCGACCTGGCTTTTATGGCTAAACTGGCAGAATTGGAAATCCCGTTTGTCATTGCGTACACCAAATCTGACCGGATTTCTAAAAAAATTTTGAACGACAACATCAAGGCCATTCAAAAAGCCATGTTGCCACGCTGGAATGAATTGCCGGCGCAGTTCACAACATCAGCAGAAAAAGGCACCGGGCGGACGGAAATTCTCAATTTTATTGGCCAGATAAATGCACAGATTGCAGCCGCAACATCATGAGCGAAGAAAAAAAACAATACCCGCCTGTCTATCCCAATATCGAAGACTGGCCCATTTACAAGTTGAGTGAAGATCGGCGCGCCTTTGTCAAAGAAATTGACGACTTCATGCTGCAGCGCTTCCTGAAGCAATCTTCCTCTCAGCTAACCGACCTGATTGCAAAGACGGTTTTTTTGGAACGCATCCGCATCAAGGAAGAAGCCTGGAAAGTGGATCCTCCCAACGAACGCCAGTTCTGGCGGCGGATTGGTAAAAAATTAGTGCGCCGGTCACTCGACCGGAATGAAAAAGAGGCTGGAGAAAACAATGAAGAAATTCTCCGGCAAATTGTTCACCGCTATTCAGAAGAAATTGTCGGCACTTTTCGCATCAGCACATTTCGCTTTGCCCGGCGTTTTCTCACTTTTTTCTTTACCCGCCTGCTCAATACCGCAGCCGGAAAAAACATAACCCGGTTTTTCTGGGGGCGCCGGTATCGGCTTCAGGACAGCTTTATCGTAAAAGGGGAGGTTGAAACGGTGCGCAGCCTGATGAAAAAAGGCACAGTGGTTGTGGTTCCGACGCATTTCAGCAACCTTGACTCGATTCTGATCGGTTATGCCCTCGATGCTTTTGCCGGGTTGCCTTCTTTCTCGTATGGTGCCGGACTGAACTTATACAATACC
>JABWAJ010000287.1 GCA_013361075.1 Saprospiraceae bacterium
GTTACTTTTTTGCCGTTTTTAGTGCCGGTATGGGTGACAATTTCCCTTTTTTGGGTTTTAAAATCTATTTGGTCAAAAAAGCCGGAAACAGTGGGTACTCTGCCGGGGTCGCCCACTAAAAAAATGGTATCTCCAAGATTTTGGGGCAATAAATTGCAGTGATAAACACTGCCATCGGCATTTAGGACGAGTTCGGATGCTGCTAAAAACTGGCTCATGTAAATCGCAGTTAGTGATTGGTTAGTGGCATAATTTCGGGTAAATAACTTTTCCCTCGCGACGAAAAATTAACCCCGAGTGCTTCTGCAATGGTTGCCGCAATATCCGAAAAAGACTGCCGGATTCCAATAGAGTACCCGGCTTTTACCTTAACTCCATAATTTAAGATGGGAATATACTCGCGGGTATGATCATTGCCGGGGGCGGAAGGGTCGTTGCCATGGTCTGCCGTCAGAATGAGCAGGTCGTTTTCCTGCAAATTGCCGGTCAATTCCGGGAGATAAGCATCAAATTCCATCAATGCTTTGGCATAGCCTTCTATGTCGCGGCGGTGCCCGAAAAGCATGTCAAAGTCTACCAAATTTGTAAAAACAAGGGCTTCTGCCGGTTTTTTTATGGCCTCAATCGTAGCCTCAATGCCTGCGAGGTTATTGGCTGTTTTGGTATAGCGGCTGATGCCTTTGCCGTTAAAGATATCAAAAATTTTGCCTATGCCGTACACGCCCTTGCCTTGTTCCACAATCGCATCCAATACCGTCCCGGGAGGATTAACCGAAAAATCCTTTCGCCGGCTCGTTCGCGTGTAGTGTCCCGAATCACCGCTAAAAGGCCGGGCAATGACGCGCCCGACTTCAAAATCCCCAACGAGCAGATTCCGGGCAATCTGGCAAATTTCGTATTGCCTTTCAATGGGATAAACCGATTCGTGCATGGCAATTTGAAATACGCTGTCGGCAGAAGTATAGACGATAGGGAAACCGGTTCTGACATGCTCATCGCCGAGTTCTTCGATGATGGTCGTTCCGGATGCTGTCTTATTTCCCAGGGTTTTGGTGCCGATTGCTGATTCGAACTTCGCCATAAAATAATCCGGAAAGCCATGCGGGAATACCGGGAATGGTTTTTCAAGCACCACTCCGCTGATTTCCCAGTGCCCGGTCGTGGTATCTTTTCCGGCTGATTGTTCAATGGCTTTGCCAAAGGCTGCCGTCGGGGCGTCTGTTTTTTTCAGGGCATTGGCCGGGTCAATATTACCGATACCCATGGCGGTGAGGTTGGGCAGGTCAAGCCCCGGAAAATACCGGGCAATATTTCCCAATGTGTTGCTTCCAATGTCATTGTAGGCGTGCGCATCCGGTAATTCACCGATCCCCACACTGTCCAGCACGATTAAGATGACTCTGTCCATATTCCTTATCTTTGCATTTGAAAGCATGCCATGCTGCATTTCTAAGCATTTTATGCCTGCATACTGGTCAAAGATAAAAAAAGAATTTATCCCTCATTGATTCAACCATCCCCTAAATGCCTGGCTGTATTCGCTGCTCACGATGATTTCCCGTTTTGCCTTGGGATTAAGCTCTACCTTAATCCGGCTTTTACTCACGTTGATCATGGCGCTGATGGCGTCAAAATGGGCAATAAAGCTGCGGTTGAGCCGAAAAAATTGCTTCGGGTCGAGCAGGGTTTCGAGGTCGGAAAGCCGGTATTGAACGATGTATCGCGTACCGTCTTTTTTCACCAGATACACATACCGGTCTTCGCCTTCAAAATACGCGATCTGGTCGGTCAGTACGCTCATCAGCCTTTCGCCGCGGTGCACCATAAAGCGCTCCTGGTAGGTTTTGTGCGGTTGGCCGAGGGTTTTTATCAAGGCCTCTAAGTTTGTCCGGAGCGTTTCAGGGGTAAGTTTTTGGTATTTTTCAAGGCTTTGCCGCAGGTCGTCTTCGTCAATCGGCTTGAGCAGGTAATCTATGCTGTTGACTTTAAACGCTTTGATGGCGTATTCGTCGTAAGCGGTAGTGAAAATAATGGGCGTATGGACAGCTATTTTTTCAAATATGGCAAAACTATTGCCATCAGACAAATGGATGTCCAAAAAAAGGAGGTCGGCCTGGTGTTGACCCAGCCAAGCCACGGCAGCTTGCACACTGTCCAGGCAGTCTAAAATTTCGATGCCCGGTTGAATTCCTTTCAGAAGGCGGGTCAGGTGCTCGCGTGCCGGTATTTCATCTTCGATGATCAGTACTTTCGCATTCATAACGGGTGGGTGTATGTAAAGCTTGCTCGGGATTTTTAAGCCTCCGGAATAAGTGGAATGGAGACTTTAAACACTCCGTCTTCCATGGTGCAAACAATTCCCTTTGACAACAGCAGCAGGTAGCGCTGGTTGAGGTTGGCCAACCCAATCCCGGTGGAGGATTCCGCTGAAGGCCGGAGGGCAATTGTATTCGAAACTTCAAGTGTGTCTATTCCTGATTTGATGATGATTTTTAATGGATTTTCTTCTGAAATTACATTGTGCTTAATGGCGTTTTCTATCAGCAGTTGCAGCGAAAAAGGCGGCAATACATATCGGGTATTGGCAATTTCTTTTTGAATGCTCAGGTGGTTTCCAAACCTGATTTTTTGCAAAAAAAGATACGTATCTATCAGTTCCAATTCTTTTTCCAAAGAAATTAATTGCTGATTGCCATATTCAAGCAGGTTGCGGTACATTTTGGCGAACCTTGTCGTAAACCGGACAGCGCCCTGTTGATCAGAAACGATGAGCGAAGCCAGGGTGTTCAGGCAGTTGAATAAAAAATGCGGGTTAATTTGGTTTTTTAGTATTTCGTATTGAGAGGCAAGGTGTTCTTTTTCCTGTTGCAGTGTTTTGAATAATAATTCTTTTTTTTCGACTTCGAGTTGTTCGTTTTTTATTCTTAAAGTATATGTTTCTAATGCATTGTCAAGAATTACTTTTAATTCTTCAAATTTCCAGGGCTTGGTGATGTAGTAATATATTTTTCCTTTATTGATGGCGTCTACGATGGCCTGCATGTCGCTGTACCCTGTTAGGATCATCCGGATGATGTTGGGGTAAGCGCTTTGTACCTTCTCGAAAAATTCCACTCCGGTCATCCCTGGCATCCGCTGGTCGCTGATGATCAGATCTATTTTCTGTTTGGACAATATTGCGAGTGCTTCAGGCGCATTTTCTGCTGTGAATACTTCGAAAAAACGCCTGAAAACGGCTTTGAAAGCAACCAGGTTGTCGGGCTAGTCATCGAGATAAAGTATGGAAAAAGTTGTCGTCATCATTCTAAAAACGCGATTATTGGCTATGGATAACAGTTGAAAGAATCCTGGGCTCTAAAGCGGTCAGCATCAACAAATAGGTCGTGAGCCAAAACAAAACCACCTGAATTTTTGTGTGACAATCAATGGTATCCGTCAGGATTTCTACCCACCGGATTGGCACGTAAAAAAAAGTAAACACGATCAGCATAAAAGGAAAACTATGCAGGATGGCAGCAGGCACCCCTTTCGATAAATCAATTTGGCCTTTCATCATGACTGTAAGGGATGTCATAAAAAACGCAATCAGAGCAATTTGTAAAGCTCTTGACCACCATTCACTTACAACGGATACCGGGTGTATTGGCGGTTCAATGATGTCGGCAACCAGCCTAAGTTCCCGGTAAGCAATCCAACCGAATGCAATCCAATACGGTAATTTTAATGGCCAATAAACACCCTCATAAGACAACTGAAAATGTCTGTAAATATAGCCCAGCAAAGGGAAAACCAAAATTACAATCCGGAAATAAGAACGCCAGATGACCGCCATAAGCACCAAAATCCAGAAATACCAGCTTTTTTGGAACCAGATCCAATGTTGGGTTTGCCGGGGTGTAATTTGTTTAAATTCTGTACTTAGTACATTAAGAATGGCTTTTCTTTCAAAAATCAGGAGGCTGAAAAATATGGCCAGATAAGGGGCCGGCAGAACCAAATCCTTTTTAGAAAGATTCACAGCGCTCAATTCCGCACCTATGTACCAGGTTAAAACCATTAAACACAAATTGGACAAAGCGCCTTTGTATCCAGTCAATAATCCTGCCTTATTTTTTATCTCCATCATGCTAAAGGAAGGGTAATGATAAAAGCAGTACCTTCCCCCGGAGTCGAGTCAACCCTGATTTCACCCCGGTGTTGTTGTATGATCGCATAGCTGATGGCGAGTCCAAGCCCTGTGCCTTTGCCTACTTCTTTGGTTGTAAAAAACGGTTCGAATATTTTCTGCCGGGTGGCGTTGTCTATGCCGGTACCGGTATCGCGCACGGTGATGATGCACCACCCGTTCTGTGCTTTGGTTTCAATAAAAATGGTGCCTTCTTCGCCAAGTGCCTGGATGGCATTGTCTAAAATATTAAGAAAAACCTGGTTGATTTTACTGATTTGACATTGGATTACGCCATTAAACTGGTACGATTTTTCTACTTGAATCTTGTTTTTAAGCTTGTGGTGCAGAAGGGTCAGCGCTGTTTCGATGCCTTCTTCCACCCGATAAGGCAAAAAATCATCACCCGTATCTCTTGAAAATATCTTTAATCCCTGAATGATGTCCGAAGTTCGTTGTGATCCGTTGATGATCGTATTCATCAGGGTTTGCAATTCTTCGGAAAGGTATCCCATGTCTATGCGGCTTACCAACGTTTTCAGTTCTTCTACAATAGCGGGGTTTGTGTCAGCCGATTTCTGGAGTACGGCCAATTTTTCAAACACGGGCATGAGGTCTTTATGATCCATGCGCAGGGCTTCTACGCTGGCATGGATGGAGCTGACCGGATTGTTGAGTTCGTGTGCAATTCCGGCTGTCATGACACCAATGGAGGCCATTTTTTCAGAATGAATGAGTTGCAGGTTGGTTTGCTGCAGGTGGTCGAGGAGCTGCTCTTTTTCCCAGAGCAGGGCTTTGGTGTTGGCCTGTTCTTGATTCAATTCTTTCAGGGCTTTATTTCTGGACCGGAATAAGGCAACCACAAAAATCAAAGAGAGCAGCAACAGCAAGATGCCAATGATGAGTACATTTCTTAATTGTTTTCCCTGCTTATTTTCAGTGTCTAATTGAGCAATTTCTTTTTCTCTTTCTTTTAATTCATAAGCAGCTTTATAATCTTCCATTTTCATATTCAGGGATTCTTTGGATGCGCTATCCTGCACAGTTGCATACAATTCAAGGTATTCCAAAGCTTTGGGAAGGTTGCCGTCGTCTTTGTACATGGTGTAAAGGTTCCGGAAGGCATTGAGCTGGTAAATTCTCGAATCTACGGCAGTGCAGGTTTCCACTGCCCGACGAAAAACGGCTTTTGCCCGGTCATCCTGCCCGTTGGCTTTGTACAAAGTGCCCAGATTTAGTAAAATAAGCCCGATGTTTCGCTGCCTTTTGATGGCTTCCGCTATTTGAAGCGCTTTCAGGTAATAAATTTCTGCGTCCCTGTATTTACCCCAGCCCTGATAATTTTGAGCAAGCCCCAGGTAACTGATCGTTAACCCTTCATAATTATTTTGCTGCAACCTTTTGGGAATATCCTTAAGGTAATATTTTTCAGATAAGGCATGTTGGCCCTGTAATCTGTAAATATCGGCATATAAGGTATTGATGATGCCCAGCCGGAGCGTATCTTTTAATTCTTTTTTTAGATTTAATGATTTTTCCAGATATTCTACAGCAGTAGTTAATGCGCCGGTTTGAATGTAGGAGCGGGCAATGCCGTGGTAAGTATCCGCAATACTTTTGCGGGACGGGTCATGCGTTTCGCGGAGTTGAAGTGCTTTGAAATAGCAGTCTAATGAAAGGGAACTTCGCTCTTCTAAAGCATAAAAATCAGCCAACCGGTCCCACGCAGCCGCTACCCAGAGGCTGTCTTTGTATTTTTGACCACGTTGCAAACCTTCCCGGTAAAAAAACTCTGCATTCCCCATTCGGCCCAATTGTTGGTGCAACCGGCCGATAGCCAAAAGCAGGTCAGGGGTCAACTCGTATTGGCGGGCGCGCAATAGGCTGTCATTGAGGGCTTTTGCTCCGTTGATCACTTCAATATTGGCCACGTTATTGCCTTTAACAGACAGCGCCCTGAAGTATTCCACCCTTTGTTTGAAGTACGCATGGCCTTCCTGCGCCCTGGCAGTGCCAAGGTAACAACACAGGAAGGCTATGGGTACGATCAATCGCATTCAATAAATGTTACGAACGGTGAAAATAAATATATAAAGATCAAAATCCATTTATTTTCAATTTCGGCAGTTTTAAACTTTTCTTTTGAGGTTCGCTTTTGGGATCGGCTGCTTTGGGGGCGTCGCTTTTTTCATCGCTTTTGTTGCCAGCACCAGGAACGGCCGGGCCCTGCGGACCCCAAAACGCATCGAATGGCTTGGTGCCCAATACTGGAATCGCGTTGTATTGCTTTTCCGTCATCAACGTTTCTTTAATCGGTTCGCTGTAGCCCAAAACGGCCACGGCCACTTTCAGTGCGCCATCTTTTGGGCGTACATAAATTTCAAGCGGGCTTTTAAACCGCCGGAGACCGCCCTCAAAAGGGTAGGAGCTGATGAATTTTTTCTCATATTCTATGGTGGCTTTGTAAATCAGATCGCCGGTCCGGTCCGTTTCGCTTTTCAGCCCTTCGGGCAATACAATGTCATACACCCAGGCGATGTCTGAATAAGTGACCAGCACCTGGCCAGGGTTGCTGCGAAGCAACTCCAGCGTTTGTTCCCGGATTTGGGTTTCCGAAAGCGGAGCGAGGCCTGCCGTTTCGGAAGAGGTGACAAAATAACGGGAGAAATTCCATTTTTCACCTGCTCCGCCTCGCACATAAATGGCCAATCCGATGATATTTTTAAAAACCCCGTTTTCTTTCACCGTGGTGGCTGCTACCACTCTTTTGGCCATGTTGCTGAAATTGTATCCAGCTTCTTTTTCAAGTTTCCATTCGTTTTGAACCTTGGCCGTAGCGATTTTTTTGTGGTAATTTTTTACATCTTCCAGGACTTTGGCATCGGAAGGAAACTCCTGGCTCATCGCAAGCAAAGGCAATAAGGCAAAGCACATCAACGATAAAGCTTTCATGAATCTGTTGTTTTGAATTTGAAGGTAAAATGAACACTAAACCGGGCTCTGAAAATACTCCTTAAGGTTTACTGCAACCGCTGCCTTTACCATAAGGCTTACCCCCAAGCTTAACCGCATCCTCCAATGGCATCCGGTGCAACCAGATTTCTGCATCT
>JABWAJ010000288.1 GCA_013361075.1 Saprospiraceae bacterium
CCCACATAAAGGAATTCGTCATCGAAGGTCACCTTTGCTTCTGTCGGCCAGTTAGAAAAAGCCGTATCATTTGGAAAAGAAAGCTTAAACGATTTGGCTACATCCGCACTTTGCCAATCTGGTTCATCCAGTTTGCCGTCGAGAACGATCGGTGCCTGGGCTTTCCGAATGTGAAGGGTGTAGGGGTCTTCCTGGGCAAATGCTGCCAAAGAAACCGATACAAAAAAGGTGAGGAGTAAGTTTTTTTTCATACGAGCCAGGTGTTGGTATTTTTAACTGCGAAAAATAACAGGAAAATTGAATGTTTTTCCGGTTTTCATAAAAATACCGTCTCTAGGGTGAGTACCATCTTATGGTGATTTTTGGGTGCCGGCAAAACTAAAGATCACTCCCGGCTGGGAGTCTGCAGAACAAGAACAGCTGTTTGCTGGTTTTGCAGACTCCCTGGCGCCGAGGTTTTTTGAAGCAAAATTTAGAAGGTTTATTCGTCTTTTTTGATACCCGTTTTGGTTTTCTTTTCTCCTTTAGCAGGCGAGGCTGTTTCTGCTGGTTTGGTTTTGGCATTGGGGTTAACTGCCGGTGGATTGGTGGGAGTCCAGTCGTCGTATTTAAAAGAAGCCGTGCTGTCCTGTTGAACAGATGGTTCCTGGGGGATGACAAAATCCGGATCCTCCATGCTGCCTGCATTGCCTGCATTATCTGTTTTTACAGGCAGGGTACTGATGGTTTGATTCAGTTTTTGCAAATGCTGGTCCAGCGGGTCCACGGCATAGGGGTCATGGTAAGGCATTTGCATGTTGGGGTCAAATTTCTCGTACGGCGAGGTGCTGCCCGCCAGTTCATCCCAATAGCGCCACCGGTAAGGCTGCACCAGATGTTCCTGCAAATAGCTGTCGGTATACTGCCGGGCTTCGCGTTTCATGTCGCTGAAATAGCCGGCCAATCCTTTGGTTAACCCAATTAGTTCGACTACCAGCAGCAAAATGGCACTTCCGTCTATATCTTCACCATCCACTTTCACAGAAGCGTCGGCTAATGCCTGCTGAAAATTAGCGCTGTAGTAATCGGCCAGTTCCTGTAATTTGTAGCGCAATCCGTCGGAATACATTTCAGGGAATTCAGCAATGGTTTTTAATTTTTTGGGCATCAGAAAATCCTGCTTGATGTTTTCCAGTAACTGATTGGCCCGGGTAGCCGTTTGATCGTAAGCACTGCGCAAACGAAACACATCGGCCTGGGACAAACCGGCAGTCTGGCTTGATTGGGCACTCAAAGCTGCACTTTCTGCCGAAATGCGCAGGTCACGGTATTTGAGCATAAATTCTGTGTTGAGAAAATTGGTCAGCGCGGGGCCTACCTTTTTGTTCGGTTGCGCAACAAGTACAATACAGCTAATCAGTAGCAGTAAAATCGGGAAAATGGCTCGCTTTTTCATAAGAAGGCAGTTTTAATATGGTATTTATGCCCTCCTGTGTGCTGAATTTGGAAAAAGTGCCCGTTATCTTTGTTTTTTTTGATGTCTTTTTTTCACCAGAAAGTAGCTTCTCTTCCACCAGACAACCACACCTGCTATTAACATCCCGGTACCATAAAGCAACCAACGCCACGGCGACCGAAAATCCATCGGCGTCATATCCCCGGTTGCTACTGCGGCTGCCCAAAAAAAAGGATGGGCTTCGTCGTGCGGACGGGCTTTCAGGTAATTGAGTTTTGCTTGTTTCAGCGCGTCATCTTTTGGCTTTTCCTTCCGAATTTGCTGAAAAAATTGAAGCATCAGGTCTGCATTTCGGGCATCATCCACACTCCAAAGAGTAGCAACCATGCTGCGAACCCCTGCATGAAAAAAGCCTTTTGCCAAACTGACGACCCCCTCCCCTTCTTTATGTTCGCCCAGATTGGTTTCACAAGCGCTGAGTACGACCAGTTCCGCAGGCAGGTGCATTTCATACAAATCCCTCACAATCAACTCAAAAGCAGTGTTTTTATTGGGACTAAACACCAAATACGATGGCTTGTCGTAGGTACTGCTGGCTTTCCCGTGTGTGGCCAGCAAAAGCATGCGATACTTACCGGCATCTCTGCGAAAAGCCTCCACACTTGCTGCCGCTCCTTCCAGAATGTCTCCGTCAAACAACGCGCCAACGCTCCGGGCTTCACGACGGTTGTGTTGCAATGCCGTAAGTCCGTAATCGTTTCCTCTAAATTCAGGTGCAAAAGCGGCCATTATTTTTGATGGCCGCTGGTAGGTATGGGCCATCAAATCGCCCAATTGCGTAGCGGAATAGGCGTAACTGATGCTGTAGTCGCGCAACAGGTAGGCATGTGATTTGAACCGGTGTGCCGCTTCCGGTTTTTTGCGCAACAGCGCTTCAAAAGGCAAAAATGCCAGTTCCCTGTCCGGAATTATGGTCCAATGGGGGTGTCCTGCAAGTCCGGCTGCTTCAAGCGGGGCAACGATTTTTTGGTACAACCGGGTCGCGGCTTCCACATACGCATTTGATAAACTATCGGCTTCTTCGCTATTGGCCATCGGATAACTTTGAATGCTGCTCCTCATGTCAACCACCCAATTGCTTAAAGGAAAATCCAGAGGGATGCGGACACCATTAAATGTTTCCCGGGTAATCAAAAAGGCCAGCAAAAAACTGTCAGTGGCAAAATAAGCTGTCATTGCCTGATCAGCATGCAGGAATCCTTTGCGGATGCTGCCGGGTGTTGCCGTTTTCCTCGAATACTTCAGTCGGAAATACTCCGGGAATTTTGTTTCAAAGCTGGCCACCAAAGCTGCAAGACTCCGGCGTTCTCCGGCCAGTGCCGCTTCTATTTCCTGCACTTTTTCCCTGCTCTCCTGTTGGATCCAATAGGCTCTCAGTTTTTCGAGGCGGTTGATTTCCAACCCAATTGCCCGTTCTTTTGCCAGCAACGAATCGGGAATTCCGGCAAATCGCTCAGCTTGCTCTTTGCGCAGATTTTCAACCAATTGCAGGCTTTTGCCATGTTCTGCAATGGAAAAAGCAGTTTCTAAAAATGTTGTTTCGCCCGTTTTTTCCCACAGGGTAAAATTGGCCTCAATGGCCTCGCCAAAAATCGCGTATTTCCGGGTAATCCATTGCAGCCGGGTGTCGGAAGAAGACATTTGAAGGCGCAGGCTGTCCAGGCGATCCAATGCCCGGGTAAAGACCCTGGCTGCAGAGCGGAGTACCGACCAATCCCCGGAAAAGTGGGCATATTTTTTCAGGAGTATGGCTTCTCCCGACAACAATTCGAGTTCGGTGATCAAATCGGCTCCACGAAGGCTGTTTCGCGCCCGTTCGCAGTCGGCCAGCGCTTGTTTCCACCGTCCGAGGCCTGCAAGCGCCAGCGCAGCATTTTTAATGAGAATGGCCAATTTGGTATCGCCTTCCTGGCTTACCGGGAGTTGCAGCAGCATTTTTTCTGCCTGTTGAAACAAGTTGAGGGCTTCGTGGTAATTTTCCTGTTCCAAAAAAACAGACCCGAGGTTATTGTATGCCTGAACAATAGCCGGGTGTCCTTCCGGGTAGGCTTTATAAAAAATATCCAGCGACTTCCGGTAGTACGTTGTCGCCTGTTCCGGTTCTTTTTTATCGGCGTAACAATTGCCCACATTGCTGTACAATTCGGCCAATCGGGGGTGTTCCGCTCCAAGTTCATTCCGAAAAATGCCCGCCGCGTTCAAATGGTATTGAAGTGCCTGTACATAGTCTTCGCGGTATTGAAAACAAAGTCCGATGCGGTGCAACAGGGCTGCAACTGCCAGCGATTGTGGTCCCTGCACCTTGCTCTGAATGGCATAAGCTTCGCGGTAATAGTCAAGTGCGGCTAAGTAATCGCCACGCCCGACACTCAAATCACCGAGATTTTCAAGCACACTGGCAATGGAAGGATGGTCGGGATTGAAATGCGCTTTCCGGATGGCTAAGGAGCGCCGGTAGCACTCCAGGGCCAGGTCGGTGCGGCCAAGTTCGTCGTAGCAGTTGCCGAGGTTGTTGTACAAAGGGGCCATTTTGGGATGGTCGGCCCCCAGCATTTTCGAACGGATGTTTATGGCTGCTTCAAACTGGGGCAAGGCTCCCGCGTAATCTCCGATCAGATAAAGGCAGGTTGCAATGTTGCTGTGGCTCACGGCGAGGGTAGCATGTCCTGCAGGCAAAACCTGTTGCCGGATTTCCAGTGCCTTTTGGTGCAGGTTGAGCGCTTCTGCATAGCGGCCGGTTGAAGCAAAACAATTGCCTATGTTGTTGTAGGAATTCGCTATTTCCCCGTTGATCGGGTCGAGTTTTTGTTCGCGCAGGGCAAGCGCACGGCGGTAGTAGGTTTCCGCCTTGCTGAAATCGCTTTTTTTGAACCAGAATTCTCCGAGGCTGTTCAGGGCTTTGGCTTCGAGCAGCACATTCCTTTCTTTTTCGAAGATGCGGAGCGCACTTTGAAACTGGTCAGCTGCTGCTTCAAATTCGCCCAATTCCAAAAACACATCCCCCAGCAACAATAAGGCTTCTCCTGATTTTACGGCATCCTGCTGAGCAGATTTTCGAAAAAACTCCAACGCTGCGGTGGCCCGGTTTTGAGCATCAGGATAGCGTGCAGAGTCAAAAAGGAGGCGTCCTTCCTGCAACAACCGGTCGCCGGGGTTGCCTGCGTTTTGCTGGCCGGAAGCAATCAATAGCAGTCCCAGCAACGCTGTATGCAGGAAGATGCTCCGCATATTGAGGCGGTTTATTACCTTTATTGTGCGAAAATAAAACGGGTCCGACATTCGTCAAAGTTATGAAATCGCAAGTTATTGCCCCCTAATCAAAAATAATCCGTTTGCAGCGGGTACTTTTTTTGCACCTAATACACCTGAAGATGAGCAACAAGGAATGGACAGAGGAAAGCCTCCTGAACGGAATCCTGAAAGGAGGCAACGAGCGACAGGCGGCCATCCGCGCCATCTATAACGATAGTGGACTGAAGCGAATGGTTACAGCCTTTGTGAGCAAAAACAAGGGCAACGAAGCCGATGGGCAGGATATGTTCCACGAAGGCATCATCGTGCTGGATCGCAACATCCGGGAAGGAAAGTTCCGTGGAGAAGCGCCGCTGAAAGGCTACCTGTATTCGATTTGCCGCTTTTTGTGGATGAACCAGATGCGCAAGCAGTCGCACACAGAAACGGTTGCCGAAATGCCCCTCAGCAGGGAAGCAGACAATCGGTCGCCGGAAGTGATCCTGGTGACGGAAGAGCGGAAAGCAGTGCTGAACAGCCTGCTGAGCGAATTGGGCGAACGCTGTCAGCAAATCCTGGAACTTTGGAAATTGTCGTATTCGATGGAGGAAATTGCCGAAAAATTAGGCTTTTCCAGTCCGGATATGGCGAAAAAAGCCAAATACCGTTGTCATGTTTCTTTGTTGCAAATGATTCAGAACAATCCTAACTTACAACAATTGCTAAAACCTTGAACCATGAACTATGACCTCTACATAGAACGCATTGATCAATATGCCACCGGTACGATGAGCGACCGGGAACGCGCAGCTTTTGAAGCAGAACTAAAGGAAAACCGCGAGTTGCAGGAAATATTGGCGCTTTACCGCGAAAGCGAGGAGGTTATTGAGCAAAGCATCGAAAATAACCTGCGCGCGCAACTCAATACCTGGGCGGAAGAAAACCGCGCGGTACAACCCGTTGCAACCGGAAAGCAGGAAGCAAAAGTGATTTCCCTGCGCACCATGGTGACCCGCTGGGCCGTAGCGGCAAGCGTATTGCTGATTGCCGGGTTCTTTTTCCTGTACCAAAGCAGCCAAAGCCTATCCGATAGTGCTTTGTACGCCGCCAATTACGAAGCCCCCGATGGCAGTCTGCTGCGGGGCGAGGCGCCGGAAGACCCATTATCACAAGGTGCTGAAGCGTTCTCCAATAAAAACTATGCCGTTGCACGGACGTTTTTCAACCAGATTCCTCCGACCGTTCCGTCTTTTGCAGAAGCCCAGTATTTTCTCGGCCATATTGCCCTGCAAGAGCAGCAATACGACGAAGCCATTGCCGCTTTCGACAAAGCTGTTCAGGCCAATGACATTCGCATCACAGATAAAGCCGAGTGGAATATGGTGTTGACCTATGTCGCAGCCGGACGAACGGAAAATGCAACTTTCAAAACGCTGTTGGCTGCCCTTGCCGGGAATGTGAACCATTCTTATTATGAGCAGGCGAAGGAGTTGGAAGGGAAACTGGGGCGTTTTGGGAGGAGGTTTGTGGGGTAGTGGAAAGGGCTGGAGCCTTTTGAATAGTAGACACGAGGCGGAGACTTGCACCAGCGAGGGTGAATGAACGGGGGCAGAGCCGCCGAAATAGTGGCGAAGCGCTGCTCTGAGCTAAACTTCCCTCCGGTTGTCATTAACGCTTTAAGTGTAGGTACTAAATAAGGAATAGCATGACGAATGACTTTGGTAAGATTAAAATAGAACAAAAGACTGGAGACGAACAGTTGACTTTAAAAGGTCGAGAAACAGGCCTCAAGCTTGTTGACTTTTGGAAATGGAGTGTTTCTGACATCGTTAGCAACGCAACTCGGGGACGGTTTGCTGAATTCATTGTGGCGTCTGCCATTAAATGTAACCTGGAAATTATACGTGATGAATGGAGTGCATACGATTTGACAAGTCCGGAAGGAATTAAAATTGAAGTCAAGTCAGCCTCTTATTTACAAAGCTGGTTTCAGCGTGGCTTTTCTAAAATTAGTTTTTCAATTAAAGAATCCCTTATTTGGGATCCTGAGACAAGCAAATTCAGTAAAAAATCTTCAAGACAAGCTGATGTTTATGTTTTTTGTTTGCTTAAACATAAAGATCAACCAACGCTCAATCCAATGGATCTAGATCAATGGGAATTTTATGTAGTGCCTACTTCAGAAATAAATGATTATAAACGCAGCGGTACTTCTATCACACTAAAATCTCTGCAAATTTTATCGTCAGCCATAGCCTATGACCAACTTCGGCAGGAAATTGTAAAGGCGTACGAACGGCAATAAAATTGTCGAAAAATCCTGACCAGTTCCCAAAAAAGACCTGACGCCTTAAAAAAAATCAAGTCCAGTTTAGGTATAATTGGTTAATTGTTAAATAAATTGACAATCAAGTTAATATAAATTAAATTTTCACCCCTACCCTGCCCAATCAACTCCATCTTCTCCCCATTTTAACATTCAAAAACCATTCTTTCATACAATAAACCCGTTGCGCTGGAGGTTTCTC
>JABWAJ010000289.1 GCA_013361075.1 Saprospiraceae bacterium
TTTTTGACATTTTCCTGCATGAAATAAAAAACATGCCAGTAATGCTCGGACTTGCACCAGGGGCGCACATCAAATTTTGTAATGCCAATTTCATGCCCGTTTACCAGAACATCAATTGCAGGCAACTGGAGAATTTCCGGGCATCCCGCTGCTGTTTTCAGGACAGACTGGCGAACTTTTTCGATGTCTTCGTCCCCGGATACTGCAAATAAAAGATCTACCCGGATGGTTCCTTGCCCTGAAATGTTTGTAATCGGGCCGGCTGTAACGCTGCCATTGGGGATAATAATCCGCTTATTGTCCAGGGTTCTCAATACTGTATTGAATACCTGAATGGATTCTACATCGCCGGTAAACCCTGCAATTGACACCAGGTCACCTACTTTATAGGGCCGAAAAGTGAGCAACAATACCCCGCTGGCGAAATGTGCCAGACTACCTTGCAGGGCCAGTCCTACGGCTAGCCCCGCAGCACCCACCAGGGCAACAAAAGACGTTGTTTGGATGCCAAAAATCCCCGCGACACTGATCAGAACCAGCACTTTTAAAAGAACAGCTGCAATAGAAGAAAGAAAAGGAATGATGGTTTCATCCGTTTTTCTGGCCCGTAGTGCATTGCTTAAAATCCGGGACAGCTTGTTGGCTATCCAAAAACCGATTATCAGTGTGAGGATGGCAAGAACAACTACGGGGGCAAAAGCGACCAGCTTGGGAACAAATTGTTCAACGTACTTTTCCATAAGTTCAAATTATTGGTTTTGTAATCGAATGTTTTGATGCGTCAATTATACTCATTTTAGAACATTCCATTACAGACAAATCCTTAATAATTTACCAACGGAAACTACTTTACTGACTGCCATCTGCACTCTCATTCACATCACCTTTTTTTACTCCCCGGAGGATCAACGGTCCCGTAGTTGTCGTAGTGAATCGCAAATTGGTCGCTCCGGAATTGTAAAGAAATAAAGTCTGACCAATGCCTGGAAACGCAAAGTCCGGATTCAAAAAGATCCATGAGGGTTCGCTTTCAGTCGGATGCGCAATCAGGCCAAGGATTAGTTGTGTCATCAAAACAATGTCGAGATTGGAAATTTGGCCTTCGCCGCTTACTTCGGCAGCCAGGAGTTCGTATGGGGTCGTAAAGGGAGCCACGCCAAGTAAATGCCTCCGGATTTTGATCACATCCAAAGTACTGATTCCATTAGCGTAATTGGTGTCTTTATTGGCTTTGAGGGTGTAAGTTGTTCCGGGGGTAAGGGGGACGACGAAGTTGAAATTCCCGCTGGCGTCGGTGGTATCCAATGCCTCGGAAATGCCATCTATGCCTATGATTACCCCGGCTACCCCGGCCTGCGCTGTTCCAAAAACTACTGTGCCTGCAGCAGAATACGATACAGGTGGCTTTACTGCACCGGTATTCAGAATTGCTACATCCACCGAATCAAGGGTGGCACTATGGCTTGCCCCTCTCGGGTTAAATTGTACATTCCCGTTCGGCGCAATGACAACAAAGGTTGGTGTGCCAAGGAATTCACCATAAGAACCAGTTGTATAAGGCAGAATAGCTGAAAGACTACCTCCCTGGCTACCCACCCCCGGAAAGGTGTGGCCATATTGCTGCTTGTACATGTTTACCTTGACATTGCTGTCAAAAGACTGAATGCTCAAACTAATGAATTCTACATCTGCATTGCCGCCGCCCCAGGTTTGATAAAATGGCTCCATTAGAGGGGCCATTTCATTGCATGGGGGGCAGGTAGTGAAAAACAATTTGAGGACCACGGTTTTACCCTGATTCAGTAAATCGTCATACAATTGAATGGATTGCCCGGTCGAAGTGGTAACTGTAAAATCGGGAGCGGGTTGAGCCGTTAATGGTGCCAGGGTAAAAAACAAAAGCAGCGTGAAAAAACTTTTCATAGGGCAATGCTATTGTAATAAGGAGCAGTAGGTTTAAGTCTACTTCAAATGTACGTCATTTTTTTATTGCACTTGCGGGAAAGCACTTACTTTTGAGTGCTGTTTAAAAAAAATACACTTGTACACAACAAGCATTCAACGGGTTGTTTTTCAAGATCTGGGCAAGATAGATTACCAACAAGCCTGGGATTACCAAACCGGTTTGCACCGGGAACTGGTGAGCCTGAAGTTGGAAAATCGCCAACGGGCAGCGGATGGTTTGCCTCCCTTGGTTCAACGCCATTACCTGCTTTTTTGTGAGCACCCACCGGTGTACACCTTGGGAAAAAGTGGATCGGAAGCCAATTTACTGCTGGATGAACAATCGCTTGAAAGCCAGCAATTCCAGTTTTTCCGGATCAACAGGGGAGGGGACATTACCTACCATGGCCCCGGTCAAATTGTAGGCTATCCAATTTTTGATCTGGACTGCTTCTTTACCGACGTTCACCGCTACGTCCGTTTTCTGGAAGAAGCAGTTATCCGTACCCTTGCGGAATATGGAATTGCTGCAGACCGGGAACAGGGGTATACTGGTGTCTGGCTGCCGGCAACAGCTTTACTTCCGCGCCGTAAGATCTGCGCCATAGGTGTTCATCTAAGCCGTTGGGTAACGCTCCACGGATTTGCATTCAACGTCAATACCGACCTCAGCCATTTTGAAAACATCATTCCCTGTGGCATTACCGATACAGACAAAACCGTGACCTCCATGAAACGGGAACTGAACCAAAATATAGAGATGAACGAAGTCAAACTGAAGTTAAAAGCGCATTTTTCTGAACTTTTCGGATTTGAATTTTCAGAATAAAAAGCTACCTTCGCGGCCTTTTTAGGACCATGCACATTCCGCTTTCCATGAAGAAAGACATCCCTATTTTAAAGGTAGAAGATCTGGCAGTTGCCGTCGTGCCTCGTGAACTGGAAGGCCTTGAAGATGAACTTTGGGACATTTATATCCTTAACCTTCGGGAAACGGCCATTCACAGCGTTTTGATCAACTCAAGAGGGTATGGTGAAATAGAAGGGGAAAAAGTGCGAACAACCGTACTGCGCCATTTTTTTGAAGAAATTGCTCCTAAAAGTTTTGTTCCTGTCGAACCCATTCAATCCCAGCTTTTTAACCTGACTAATGAGTACTGGATTAGTTTCGTTTTTGACGGATATATGTACGATAAAAAATACATTTTCGTAGAAGGTAGTATTTCAGAGTCGAATTTTACTTTCATTCCCTTCATTAACCGAAAAGGGGTGATGATCCGCTAACCGGGTCTGCCTTTTCAGCATTTTATCAAAAGAACCATGAGCAATCAATTAAAGCCCAAAAAAGTTTCAGACTCCAAAACGGTAATGACCGAGATGGTCATGCCGAATGATACGAACGCGATGCACAACCTGATGGGCGGAAACTTACTGCGGTGGATGGACATAGCCAGCGCCATTTGTGCAGGAAGACACTGTGAAGCCTATGTTGTTACCGCCTCTGTAGACCATGTATCGTTTACCCGTCCCATACGGCTTGGAGAAGTAGTCACTATAGAAGCCAGCGTAACAAGGGCTTTTAAAAGTTCGGTTGAAATTTTTGTTGAAGTTTTTGCTGCTGACGTGAAGGGGGGAAACCCACACAGATGTAACCATGCCTATTATACATTTGTCGCCCTCGACGATATCAATGGCAAACCTCAGCAGGCACCGGAAGTCATTCCGCTGACTGAAATTGAACAGCAGCGCTATGACAGTGCACCCCGTCGCCGTGAAGTACGTCTCATCCTCAGCGGTAGGATGAAATTGGAGCAATCAAAAGAAATCCGGTCATTCTTTGAACAACTGTCCTAATTTCAGCACCATGAATTTTACCAGCAATCAGGCCATTTTGCAAACAAATTTTCAGTTTCCCGGACAAAGTGCCGTTTATCATGGAAAAGTAAGGGATGTGTATACGATAGGGGACAAGCTGGTAATGGTGGCTACCGACCGTATTTCTGCCTTTGACCATATTTTGCCCCGACCTATTCCGTTCAAAGGCCAGGTGCTCAACCAGGTTGCAGCCCATTTTCTGGAAGCTACCCGTGATATTGCCCCCAATTGGCTCATTAGTACCCCCGATCCAAACGCAGCCATTGGGCACACCTGTAAGCCCTTCCGGGTTGAAATGGTCATTCGTGGTTATTTGGCCGGGCACGCCTGGCGCATTTATGCTAAAGGCGGGCGCCTGATCTGCGGTGTGCTGATGCCGGATGGAATGCGTGAAAATGACCCTTTTCCGGAGCCCATCATTACGCCGACTACAAAAGCAGAAGAAGGCCATGATGAAGACATTTCCAAAGAAGAAATCCTGGCAAAGGGGTTGGTAAGTCCTGAAGATTATGCTGTTCTTGAAGATTATACGCGCCGGCTCTTCGCGCGGGGCTCAGCAATGGCCAGGGAAAGAGGCTTGCTTCTGGTAGATACAAAATACGAATTTGGGAAAAAAGACGGCCTGGTTTATGTGATTGATGAAATCCATACCCCTGACAGTTCCCGCTATTTTTATGCAGACGGATACGCCACACGCCAGGAAAAAGGGGAGCGACAACAGCAACTTTCCAAAGAATTTGTGCGGGAATGGCTTATGGCACACGGTTTTATGGGGTTAGAAAATCAACTCATGCCGGTTATGCCGGAATCTTTTATTGAAGAAATATCCGCACGCTATATCGAATTATATGAACGCATAACCGGCAAACAATTCCTCAAGGCAGACACGGAAGGAATAGAGAAGCGTATCTACGAGCAGGTGCTTGCCGCATTGTGAAAACAACCAGCCAAAGACTTAAAAAAGTAAGCCCCATTGCTTTACAGCAACGGGGCCCTCTAAACGCGCTCTCTCTGATGTTATTCTTGATGCTTTTGAGTCTGCATTCTAATAGATTGTGCTAACAATCTTGACCGAAAGGTAGTAATATTCTATTCACTTTGTCAAGATTCTGTCAAAAAAAGATAACAGGAAAACAAAATTTTTTGTATAGTAACTGGTATTTCTACGCAACATTATACTCTCTTAGTGATAAAATCACGAAGCTCTGCCATCCGATTCAAAGTTTGCCTATCTTTATCAGATCATTTTCCCGAACCGATTTCTTAAAACAATTGTGATCTCTATGAAATGGCAACTTCTACTTCTTGCAGCATGTTGTTGCGGATTTGCGCATGCCCAATTTAGTTTTTCCAACCAATCTTCCTGGCTTTTTAATGCGGCTACAAAAAGCGGCGCCCCGATCGGAGTGTCGGACATGAATGGCGACGGACTTGACGACATCGTTCGCCTCGACCAGGGCCAAACACTTCGCATTGATTATCAGGCACCGGGCGGATTTACAGGGTTTTCCTACGGGCAATTATTGGGCAATCAGTGGAGTCTTTGCATTGCTGATGTGGATAAAAACGGCTACAATGATGTTTTTTCCGGTGGTGCATACAATGGTCTCAAACTGTTGAAAGCCAATGGTTCGGGAACCAATTACACCCTCACTACAATCAGCGCGCTCCCGATTTTTTTGCAGGGCTCAAACTTTGCCGACATCAACAACGATGGGTTAATTGATCTTTTCGCCTGCCACGACGACGGCATTAGCCAGGCCTACCGGAATACGGGTGCTGGCAACTATGTTGCAGATACTTCTCTGATTTATCCAAAATCTACAGTGCCATCAGACAATTCCGGTAATTATGGCTCTGTCTGGATGGATTACAACAACGATGGACACCTCGATCTTTATATTTCCAAATGCAGAATTGGAGTAACCAACCCCATGGATGGCCGGCGGTTGAACCTGTTGTTTAAAAACGACGGTTTTGGCAATTTTACCGAGGTGGCACAGCAGGCAGGATTAAGGCCACTGGCACAATCGTGGGCTACTGATTTTGCTGATATTGACAACGACGGTGACCTCGATTGTTTCATCATCACACACGATGGAACCAGCAAACTATACACCAACAATAACTTTGGAACCTTTATTGACATCACTGCCCAAAGTGGCATGACCCAGGCACTTGTAACTGCCGGAGCGGGCCTTCAGGTTAAGTTTGAAGATTTTGACAACGACGGATTTGTTGACCTTCTTTACACTTCTCTGGGGAATAATCACTGTTTGTTCCGAAATAACGGCGACTATACGTTTACGAACTACCCGAATGCTTTCCCTACCGCACTGCGCATCCACACTGCGGCTACGGGCGACCTTGATAACGATGGGTACATTGACGTCATTGCAGGGTTCGGAAACGGGTACAATTCTTCTGGTAGTACCCCCGATATGTTGTTTATCAACAACAATACAAGCAACAACTACTTTAAAGTACGCCTTCATGGCATTGCTTCCAATATCAACGGGATAGGTGCCCGCTTAGAAGTTTATGGTCCCTGGGGCAAACAAATCCGGGAAGTGCGCAGCGGAGAAAGTTATGGCATTCACACTTCGATGACCAAACATTTTGGACTTGGTCAGGCTGGATTTATTGACAGTCTGGTCGTTCGATGGCCCTCCGGCGTCGTAGATAAAGTAGTGAACCCGACGATAAACTCAACATTGGTACTGGATGAAGCCAGCTTCTGCGTTCCATCGCTCAATTTTCAGGTGCAAATCAGCCAAAATGAAGTTGGTTTTTCCGATGAAAGCACCATAGGAGCGAATCAATGGGTATGGAATTTTGGAGATGGCGCTACTTCGACCCAGGCCAATCCTGTTCATGAATACGCAGAACCAGGCTTTTATTTTGTATGCCTGCAGGTGACTGGCGTTTGTGGAACAGGGCAGATTTGCAAAACCATCAATGTTAATTGTCAACAACAAGTATTAGCCGATTTTTCAGATCAGGCAGACGGGTTGACGGTCACTTTTGAGGATCAGACCTTTGGCGGTCCCAGCCAGTGGCTGTGGGATTTTGGAGATGGTACGACCTCGACTGAACAAAATCCGCAGCATACATTTACAAGCCCCGGGGTTTATCAGGTTTGTTTCCTTGCCGGCAACAATTGCGGATCTTCTCAGGTTTGTCAAGCGATCACAGTCGCCTGTGCCAGCGTGGAAGCAGGTTTTTCCTATGTAACAGATAATCTTTCTGTTGACTTCAGCAGTAATGCTAACTTCGAAGTTGCTTCCTACAACTGGAGTTTTGGCGATGGCAGCACGTCTACTGAACAAAACCCCAGCCATGTTTTTGCATTACCTGGTTCTTATACGGTTTGCCTGTTCCAC
>JABWAJ010000006.1 GCA_013361075.1 Saprospiraceae bacterium
ACTTCAGGTATGTAGGCGCTAAGCAATGGATTTCCATCCATCCTTTTTTCATTCAGAAACGAGTGGAAGGTATATTGCCGGGGAGTGAGCAATTGCACGAAGAAACGCTTCCAGTGAGCCTTTGCCAGACTATAAACCCTTTCACTCAAGCAAAGTCCGTAGTTTATGCAACTCATCGGTTGTGATAAAGTTGGACCAGCCTTAAATTTCACTCCGGTAAAAAGCGCTGTTTATTTTCTTCCCACCATTGCTTATTGGCTTCACGCGCTAAACGATCTACATCCTCCTGTTTAGCTTTGCTGTCTTTGGTGGCTTCTTTGTAAAGCAAATAATTGATAAGGCACTGCACGCCTTCCAGGTCGGTTGACGCTGGAAGCGTAATGATAATTTGGTTGTCAAGCCTTTGAATCGTCATCACTTGTACGGTTTAATACAAATATACAGCTTTTCAAGGACACTGCGCATTTCGACTTATTTTCGACGGGTGTTCCCACCCGCTCGCACAGTGTGTTCCCCCGCTCGCTTAGTGTGTGCTCCCCTAACTCCCATCCCTCAAAACCTCCCGCTCAATCATCGCCACCATCCCTTCTTTCGTCGTTCCCGCAGTCAGCCAGGCGGAAATCAGGCGTTCTGCAAGGGCATAACTTTCTTTAGAGAGCGCCAGGTCTATGACCAATTCCGGGATGGGCGTCGGGGTGTCCGGTAATTCAATGGAATCCAACCAGGCGCTGACATCAAGCTGTTCTCCTTGTGGCGCTACCTGGATGATGCGCACCGCGCGGTTAAGCGTTTTTTCCCAGGCGTCGAAGATGGGATTTCCGTCGTAGTCTTTCTGTCCGGTGCGGGTTGTCGGATTCAGGTAGGGGAGAAACTGCAAGCGCCGCTCCTGTGCCAGGCCGGAAAATAAGCGCTGCCAATAACCCTGCACAAGGTTATAGACCTTTTTGTTTTCTAAAAAATTTGCATAAAGATGGTGTACCATATCCTGCTTTATTTGAAACCGAAGACGATGAACAAAACGAACAACGCAATCGCAATAAAAGCCGTTCCTGCCAATATTTCAATATCTACCCAAAACGTTCCCACCACAGCAAAAAACCTTAACTTTGTACAAACATCACCACATGCAAACCTCCTTAAAAATACCGCTAAGCTCGCTGAATCCTGCGGTGGTCAAAGACTTACAGGAGAAATACCCTGCTGGTACGGTATGTGCTTCCTTTGCCCTCAACCATAAATAAACCTTCCCCGCCGGACAACCAGAATAAGTTTATCTATCGAAGATGGGCCGAAGCATACTGAACCGCCTCTTTTACCCCTTCCAGAGACAAATGCGGGTAAGTTTGAACAATATCTCCTACAGAAGTGCCGGAAGCCACCAATTCGAGGATGAATGCTACACTGATCCGCGTGCCTTTGATGATGGGCTTCCCTCCCAGTATTTGCGGATTGGTCGTGATGTGCTGAAAAGTCATTGGGTGCATTTTCTACCCAAATAACCAGGATTAATATTTAATTTTATCCGCAAATCCATCATTATGAGTTTTCCACTCGATAATTTCGAGAAGCACCTGCCCAAAGACATTTGCCGCAAAGGCCTTGACTATTTCCAGGAAGACAGTGTAGACAACCTGACACAGGATGGTGATGTCTGGGAAGCGGATGTGTACGGCACTGACGAGTACATCGTGGAAGTAACCGTCACAAATGGGATGGTAGAAGACTGGGATTGTGATTGCCCTTACGATTATGGCCCGGTATGTAAGCATGTAGCGGCTGTATTATTTGCCATTCGCGATGAAGTATCAGAAGAACCCCAGCCGCCAGCTGAACCCAAACGGCCTGGCAGAAAACCTAAACAAGCTGTTGCCCCCGCTGAACCGGCGCCTGATCAAAAACGCCCGGGCAGGCGCCCCAAACAAGTGCAACAGACACCCGTTGCACCGGCGCCCCGATCCAAAACCAAGGCCGCAAGCGACCCTTTGGCTGAAATTATTTCAAAACTCGGAGAAGCCGAGATGCGCGCCACGCTTGAATTTCTCGCAGGCAGGCACAACGAAGTAAAAGCACATTTACTATCCAAATACGCTGCTTACATCAGTACAGTTTCAAAAGCGCATTACCGTCAGTTGGTAGCGTCCATCATTCGGGTGCATGAAGGCAGGCATGGGTTTATCGATTACCGGGAGTCAAGCAGGTTAGGCCGGGAGTTGTGTAAATTGGTAGATGAAGCAGATGAAAAAGCCACGCTAAATTGCATCTACGTCTGCGAAGAAGTCGTCCGGCAGTCCGTCAAGGCGATACAGCAAGCCGATGACAGTAGTGGCAGTATTGGTGAGGCGATAGAAGCTGCCTTCGAAAAATTAGATACCATAGCCAAAGCGCCGGATACCCCCGCAGAAGCACTTCGATACCTTTTTGAATTTGCTGTAAAGGAAAGCCAAAATAGTCAATACGAAGGATGGGATTGGGCGAATGACCTGCGTGAGTTGGCTGCGAACGCTACCCGGAGCAAAGAACAGGCAGAATCCTTAATCGGGGTCCTCGACAAGCAGATCGCAGCGAACAGCAAGGAAAAGTACAGCAATTACACCGTTCAACGCGATGAACAAATAAAGCTTGGACTGATAACACAGTGGCGATCAAAGCATGAAGCAGATGCTTATCTGAATTCACGCCTGCATTACGCCGACTTCCGGAAAATGGCGCTCAAAAAAGCCATGGAGGAAAAACGCTACGAAGCGGTGCGCAGCCTGGCAGAAGAAGGAATCAAACTGGATACCCAAAACAAATTTCCAGGCCTGGTTGAAGAATGGCGCAAATGGCTTGTTCGCCTTGCTGAAGTAACCGGTGACAAAAAAGAACAGGCCGAAATGATCGAAAAAATGTACCTCGACCGGGGCGAAATGGTCTATTTCCGACAGTTGAAAGCCTTATTGTCCAAAAAGGCTTTTGCAGAAAAGGTAGAACAGTTTATCCAATATTTTAAACAAAGAAACGCGCATTATTCTGCTACACGGGAGCCTTTTTTCAGCGTCCACTTAGCCAATATTTTTGTTGAAGAGAAGCGCTTAGATGACCTGATGACAGAAATTTTGAAATCGCCTTACCTGCACCTGCTTGATCAATACCGGAATTTGCTTTCCAAACCTTACCGGGCAGTGTATCTGGAGTTGTATGAAAAAGGCGTCCGGGAACAAATGAAACAAGCCAGCAACAGGGCCCAATATCAGGAATGTTGCAAAGTCATCAAGACCATTTTACAGCTTGATGGCCGGGATCAAGCCCGGCAAATTGTCCAGGATTGGCAACGCCAATACACGAGGAGGCCGGCCATGCAGGAAGAGTTGAAGAAGTTAAAGCTGGAGTAAGCTGACCATAAACTTAAGCATGACCAGGTCCTGTTGTTTTTAAAATAAAAAGCCATTTTGAGGGATGTACTTTTCAGGCAAATCCGGCTCACCAAGCATTTCCTTCAAGTCCCGTTCGATCGTATTGCACATGGCTGACATTGGAATATCGGTGATGCGGTTTTCAAAAGGGTCTTCATTCACTTCGCCGACTTTGCCCATAACAGCAAATACAAAAGAGATTAAAATACTAAGGGGAATCATCATGGACGGAACACCCATTTTGTGAAAATCAGCAATCAGCGAAAACGGCAAAATTGCCATAAAAACCAGCAAAAACAACTTGGTGAAAAAATGGTATTGCCGCAATAAAGGCGTGTTCTTAATGCGCTCGCAAGCGCCCTGATAATTGTTGAAACCCGCCAAAGTCGGCTCTAAACTAATGTTGTCGAAGGCCCCTAAAATTTCGGCTTTTACGCCGTTCTTAATGCTTTTTCCCTGCAAAAACAAAAGGTAATTTGGGGTATTTTGTTTTTGAACCGCCTGCGTGAATTCTTCTTTAGACAACAAATGCGCGAATTCTTCAAAAGATTTTTGTCCGCGCAAATGCAGGCGCAAAGCATGGGCAAAGGCAATTTGCCGGTAAATTAATTCCCGTTTGTAAGCCTCAATTTGCCCGGCATTCACTTTGCCGCCCGATAGAGCACTATCTGCATTGGCGATAATCTGCCGGGCAAAAATGCGGCTGTTGTTGATGATACTGCCCCATATTGTGCGGGCCTCCCACCAGCGGTTGTAAGAGTTGTTGTTGCGGAAAGCCAGGAAAATAGCCAAAGCACTGCCTAAAATAGCGGCTACGGAAAATGGCAAACTGACTTTTTCCAAACGCTGGGTGTCGTACAGGAAATAAACAGCAACAGACAGAAAAGCAGACGCGGCTAATTCCCAGCGCAGATACCGCACAACGGCTAATGGATTAAATATTTTTCTTAAAATCATGCGTTATCAAAATTCTTGACGAAGGAATAAACGTTGCCTTGCGTACGGTTGTAATGATCCACAACCGATCCGCCAAACAGGGCAAAGGTTTTGAAACAGGTGAATATTGAATACCTGTCCTGGCAAAGGTTCCGGTACCCTGTAGTTGCCCCGGGCAGCAGTAAACCGGCCGATAGAGAATAATTTATGCTTCGGTTGACAGCAAGCCAATTTTGTTGCCTTCACTATCAATCAGGATTGCTGAAAAGCCAAATTTTCCCAAATTGATTTCAGGAACCAGCACTTTGCCGCCCGCCTGCTCAACTTTATTAACGGCATCGCTCAACTTTCCGAAAGCATTGAGATAGATAATAACCCCTTCCGTACTGGGTTTTAAATCGGGCCTCACTACAATCGAACCACCAACAGCCTCACCGGTACCGAAAGGGACATCAAACAAAATCAAATCACCGTTGCCAAATGTCCCCTTGCGAACCTTGCCATGCAAAACAGCATCATAAAACTGAAAGGCTCTTTCCAAATCGAGTGCAGGAATTTCAAACCAATTGATTGCATTCATTTTGTAAAAATTGACAGGCGGTGAAAATTATTTATCCAGCATGTTAACCAACAACCCCGCGGCAGCAGCGCCCGAATTTTGTTGCTGGCCCGTGATTAAATTGCCGTCAGCAATGGCATAAGATGAAAAAGGTGCAGCCACCTTAAAATTTGTGTCGCTGATGTTGCGTGCTTCTGCTTCGATGCGATACGGTTGTATTTTTTGGCCAACTGCCTGATCTGCAAATTCCTCTTCGGCATCAGCAAAACCCGTCCATGTTTTGCCTTTGACAATCAGCTCACCATTCGATTTTTTGGCTTCCAGAAGTAAAGTTGTGGAGTGGCAAACAGCCGCACTTGGCTTGCCGGTTTCATAAAATTCAACAAATAATTTTTCCAGACTTTTGTTGCCCCGAAAGGTGTACATCGGGCCTTGACCACCCACTAAGAAGATCGCATCGTAGTTTTTTGCTTCTACTTCAGTGATTTTTTTGGTGTTTTCGAGCATGTCATTGAACCATTTTTGCTGCATATAGCCCAATGAAATAACATCGTGTGCGGAATACCCGCTTGGGTCGGTTGGATTCGAGTAGGCGTCCATCATTAATTTTCCGCCTTCGGTAGAAGCCAATTCCACTTCATAGCCTGCTTCCTGAAAAACCCGCAACGGGTGCGTTAATTCGGCAGCCCAAAAACCAATCGGCCACCCTGTTTGCCCGGATGTTGCAGGCGAACTTGCCACCATGAGGATTTTTCCCTTTGTTGGGGCTCCGTGAAAATGTACATAAGATTGAATTTCTGATACACTACTCATTTTTGACGATTGTTTAGTTGCAGCGGACTTTGCCTGTTTTTGTGCCCACAATCCGCCCACTGTAAGGACTGCAAGCACCATGGATAAAATCAACTTTCTCATTGTGGTGAATAAATAAGTTGAGTTAATGCTGCAAAATTGCACGCTGTACCTACCTTTGCCAAGAGTATAACTTAAAAGTTCGATACATACTTTTTGGTTAGTATTTGATTTTTAGACACTTATAACATGCCTGATTTTATTTTCAAAGGGAAGGTGTATTACAATCCTGTCCAATTAGTCATGGAACAGATAGGCGGCGTATGGAAAATGCCGATACTGTGGCGGTTGAAAGACCATACCATGCGCTACGGAGAGTTGCGGAATGACATACCGCACATATCCGATAAAATGCTCACCACCCAACTTCGGGAATTGGAGAAAGATGGTTATGTACACCGGCAAGTCTATGCTGTTGTACCTCCGAAAACAGAGTATTCCTTAACGGAAAGAGGCAGGGAAGTAATACCCCTGATTACCCAGATAAGGGAATACGGGAGTTCCCTGATTGAAAAAGAAGCTCAAAAAGCATAGCATTATATGAAGTTACAACATTACGCACTGGGGCAATGGGCGCCCCATGCAGGTGAAGGAATACCTCAATTGGATGCCGTTACCGGCGAAGTCATTGGTACCTTCAACTCGGAAGGGTTGGATTATGCCGCCATGATGGACTATGGTCGGCGTACCGGCAGCCTTGCCCTGCGCCGCATGACTTTCCAGCAAAGAGCCCTGATGCTGAAACGCCTTGCTCTTTTCCTGACGGATAAAAAAGAAGCTTACTATACCCTCAGCTACCGCACCGGTGCTACCCGCGCCGACAGTTGGATTGACATCGAAGGGGGCATCGGCACTTTGTTTGCCTACGCAAGTCTGCGCCGGAAACTGCCCGATACCACTTTTTATGTGGATGGCGACACGGCCAAACTTTCCAAAGAAGGCGGCTTCATTGGCCACCACATCATGACACCAAAACCCGGGGTAGCCATTCACATCAACGCTTTTAATTTTCCGATATGGGGTATGCTGGAAAAACTCTCGGCCAACTGGCTCGCAGGGATGGCGGCTATCGTAAAACCATCGGAAGTAACCTCCTTTCTGGCAGAAGCAATGGTGCGCGACATTGTGGCGTCGGGCATTGTGCCGGAAGGGGCATTGCAATTGGTGAACGGAAAGGGCATCGGCATCCTTGACGCGGTGACGGCCCAGGACGTAGTCACGTTCACCGGCTCTGCGGCAACAGGGCGAATGCTGCGCGCCTTGCCATCCATTGTGCAAAATTCGGTGCCGTTCAATATGGAAGCAGACAGCCTCAACGCAGCCATCCTTGGGGAAGACGCCACCCCGGGCACACCGGAATTTGACTTGTTCATCAAAGAAGTGCGCCGGGAAATGACCGCCAAATGCGGGCAAAAATGTACCGCCATCCGCCGCATCATTGTCCCGGAAAACCTGGTGGAAGACGTGCAGCTTGCGTTGGGCAAAGCGCTTGCACAAACCACCCTCGGCGACCCACGGGCAGAAGGTGTGCGCATGGGGGCCCTCGTATCGAAAGCTCAGGAAGCTGTTGTGCGGCGGCGTGTTGAGGAATTGCTCCATGCCTCCCGCCTTGTGTATGGCAATCCGGATCTGTTTGACCCCATCGGCGCCAGCAAAGAAAAAGGGGCTTTTTTGCCGCCTTTGCTGCTGCTGAACGAAGCGCCTTTTGAGCGCGGGGAATCCCACCACATCGAGGCCTTTGGTCCGGTAGCCACACTGATGCCCTACCACACGCTGGAAGACGCCATCACATTGGCCAATATGGGCAAAGGATCTTTGGTGAGTACCATTTGCACCCACAGCGAAACCATTGCCCGCGATTACGTGATGGAAGCCGCTGCCTACCACGGGCGCATCCTGATCCTGAACCGCGAAAGCGCCAAAGAAAGCACCGGACATGGTTCGCCCATGCCACTGCTGATGCACGGCGGCCCCGGGCGCGCAGGTGGCGGAGAAGAACTGGGTGGCCTGCGCGGCGTCAAACACTACCTCCAGCGCACGGCTGTTCAGGGCCATCCAACCATGATTACGGCCCTGACTCAGGTGTACCAATATGGCGCCCGGCAAATTGAAACGCCCGTGCATCCTTTTCAGCAGCATTTTGAAGACTTGCAAATCGGGGAAACCTATACGACCCACAACCATACCGTGACGGATGCCGACATTGTGAATTTTGCAAACCTGAGCGGCGACCATTTCTATGCCCATGTAGACGTGACCTCTCTGGAGGGGACCGTATTTGAGCAGCGGGTTGCCCATGGTTACTGGGTGCTGTCAAAAGCAGCAGGGATGTTTGTGCACCCCAAAAAAGGCCCTGTTCTGCTCAATTACGGGCTCGAGGAATGTCGTTTTACCAAGCCGGTCTACCCGGGCATGACCATCGGTGTGCGCCTGACGGCAAAAGAAAAAATTGCTCAGGAAAAACGCGACGAAACGGATGTGCGCAAAGGCATCGTGAAATGGCTGGTGGATGTGTTTGACGAAACCGGAGAAACAGTAGCCATTGCAACCATTCTGACCATGGTGAAAATGAAGGAGCAATAACGCCTTGTACCTGCCTTCGGGCTTGCACATATTCATTATTTTATTATTTTTGCCGCCCAAATATGAATATGGCTGCGGTATTCTTCGCAATTATAATCTGTTTGTGAATAAGTATTGGTTGTCAATTCCTTATCTTTTTGAAAAACAATCAGTCAACGTATTTTTTTATTTTTTTAACTCAAAAACTAGCTACATGCGATTAAGCTTACTGCTTCTATTGGCGTTTTCCTCAGCGCTGATTGCCCAAAAACAAATTTCAGATTTTACAGGATGGCTGACATCAGAAACAAACACCCGGACAGAATCCCAATCTGGTGAAGTTGCTGAAACGGCAACAACCTCTCCGGTGGCCACCGATTCGACCCTCAATGTGGAAGTTTGTTTCGGGGAAGCTTACATTTTTGGAGAGGATACCCTTACAGTTAGCGGCCAGTATCAAGCTGTTTTCACAGACGTCAATGGTGCTGATTCTACCGTTACCCTCAATTTAGAGGTGCTTCCCTTTTCAGGTTCTGAACTCAATGTGGGCATTTGCCCCGGCGAATCTTTTGTTTTCGACGGCGACACCCTGACTACCGGCGGCGTATATAACGCGTTATATACCGACAGCAATGGTTGTGACAGCCTTGTTACGCTGAATTTGACGAACCTGAACCACTCGGAGCCGGTGAATTTGTCTGTTACCATCTGTTCGGGAGAAGTTTACCTGATTGGAGAAGATGCCTTGAGTGAAACCGGCTTGTATAGCCTGACTTTGGCGAATTCGGTGGGCTGCGACAGCGTGGTCAACCTGGATCTGACCGTACGGCCCGATTCGATTTCCACAACAACCCTTGAAGCGAGTTTCTGTAGCGGCGACAACTACGAATTCAATGGCGATATACTCACCGCGGGGGGCGTCTATACCGCAATTTTGCAAAATTCAAGCGGCTGCGACAGCATCATTACCCTCGAGTTGACAGCGTTGGAAACTTCGCTGACTTCCGTTGATGCCACCATTTGTGCAGGGGAGACCTACTCATTCGAAGGACAGGATTATACAGAGACCGGGATTTATTCTGCGGTGTATACCAACGCTGCCGGCTGCGACAGCACCGTAACGCTCAACCTTACCGTTCAGCCAGCCGATTATGGATCCTCTGTTCAGGCCACGATTTGCGGAAACGAAACCTATGCTTTTAACGGGGAGCTATTGAACACATCCGGCATCTACGCTGCAGGATTGACCAGCATCTATGGCTGCGATAGTACGGTTACCCTGACCTTGAACGTTTTACCGGTTTCTGAAACGACCCTGGAAGCAAGTTTTTGCGCCGGCGATTTTTATGAATTTAATGGGGATACCCTGACTGAAGGTGGCGTCTATACTGATGTACAGACCAATTCAGTTGGCTGCGACAGTATCATCACCCTGAATTTAGTGGAATTGGCAACATCCGAAACTACAATTGAAGCTTCCATTTGCGCAGAAACGACTTATACTTTTGACGGACAGGAGTTGTCGGAAAGTGGTATTTATACCGCCTCCTATACCAATGAAGCCGGTTGCGACAGTACGGTAACCCTTGATCTGACCGTGCTGCCTGTTTTGGAAACATTCCTCACGGCAACGATCTGTGGGGATTCCATTTATGACTTCAATGGCGAACCACTTACAGCAAGTGGCTTGTATGAGGCAGTACTGGCAGGTACCAACGGTTGCGACAGTACGGTCACCCTGAGTTTAACGGTGCTTCCGATTTCCGGAACAGGAATTGAGGCAAGCATTTGCACCGGAGAGACGTATGAATTTAATGGTGAAACCCTGACTACCGGTGGCGTTTATACAGCAGTACTGACGAATGCCAACGGTTGTGACAGTACCATTACCCTGAATCTTATTGAATTTGCAGTTTCCCAATCAACGCTTACGGCAACGATCTGTGCCGACGAAACCTATCTGTTTGATGGGGAAGAACGCTCGGAAAGTGGTGTTTATACCGCTGTTTATACCAACCAGTTCGGCTGTGACAGCACGGTTACCCTGAACCTGACGGTAATTCCCGCCGATCTGGGCTCTTCGCTTGCCGTAACCATCTGCGAAGAAAGTTCTTACGACTTTTATGGCAATATCCTGACCCAAAGCGGTATTTATACAACTGTTTTGACGAATGTAAATGGTTGCGACAGTACCATTACCCTGACGCTGACGGTTAGAGAACCCGACCTGACACTGCTGGAAGAATTTCTCTGCGAAGGGCAATCTTACCTGTTCAACGGCGAAAACCTTACTGCCCCCGGAGAATACACCGCACTGCTGACGGATTCAGACGGCTGCGACAGCCTCATCATCCTGAATCTGATGGCAGCTCAACCAACCAGCTCTGAAATAACAGGCATCCTTTGCGAAGGCGAAACCTACGATTTTAATGGACAGACCTTGACAGAAGGAGGTGTTTACACAAGCGTACTGACTAATGCTGCGGGCTGCGACAGCACTGTTACCCTCACGCTGCTGTTCAGAGAACCCGACCTGACCTTGCTGGAATCTTCTATTTGCGAGGGCGAAACCTTCCTTTTCAATGGTGAAAACCTGACTGCTCCGGGCGCTTATTCTGCCCTGCTTACGAATGCGGACGGTTGCGACAGCCTTGTTGTCCTGAACTTAAGTGTTTTGCCCGCCGCCGTCAGCATGATCGAAGCGAGTATTTGTCAGGGAAGTGTCTATGACTTTAATGGCCAGATTCTGACGGAAAGCGGCATTTATGTATCGGTAGTGTCTGGTGCCAATGGTTGTGATAGTTCAATCGTATTGACCCTGACCACCATCCAACCCACCCAGACCGAGTTTTTTGCAACAATCTGCGAAGGGGAATCCATTCTCTTTAATGGAGACTTGATTTCAGCTCCCGGTATCTATACCGCTACATTTACGAATACAATTGGTTGCGACAGCCTTGTCATACTGGATTTAGCAGTAGCGCCAACTACAAGTTCCCTGACGGAAGCAATCATTTGCTCCAACGAAACGTACAACTTCAACGGAATAGAATTTTCACAGGCCGGAACTTATATCTTTGTCTTGACCAATGAGGTAGGCTGTGACAGTATCGCTACCCTGAATCTGGAAGTGCAACCAGCTTATTCAGTAGCCCTTGAAGCGAAAATTTGCGCTGGCGAATCCTATGAATTTGGCGGGGCCGATATAACCGAAAGCGGCCTTTATACAGCAGCTTATACAACGGAAGGAGGCTGCGATTCCATCGTTGTACTGAACCTAAGTGTTACAGGTGAGTTTTTTGAGGTGCAATTGGAAGGAGAAACCCTGACTGCTTCAGCAGAAGAAGGTGCCACCTACAAATGGATCGATTGCAGCACCAACGAACCCATCGAAGGTGCTACAACGAACGTGTTCACGCCAACTGTGAGTGGCATTTATGCCGTTATTGTATCACTGAGCGACTGTGAGATTACCTCCGAGTGCACTGAGGTCATCGTCGTATCCACCGAAAATCCAATTCAGGAGGCAGGCTGGCAATTGTTGCCCAATCCAACCAGCGGGCCCGCCCAACTGCGAATGGATCAGGTGGCATCCGAGGTGCTTCGCTTGCAGGTATTCGATATGGCAGGCCGCCTGTGTGCAGAGCAGATCATTGCTGCCGGGCAGTCGAACGTTTCGGTTGATCTGAGCAGTTTATCTGACGGTATGTTCCTGGCAAGATTGACGAGTGGATCTGTTGCTACAAAAATGCAACGGGTGGTGAAGGTGAGCAAATAAATACCTTGCCGGAAAAACAACTGTATAATAAAAAGAGTCGCCCCGGACTTGCCGGTCGGGGCGACTCTGATAACAATAAAAACCTGGTTTTAAAGCAAGGCTGGCCCGGATAAAAGAACAATCGTAAATCCAATTATCGTTTCAACCTAAAAAAATACCCGGGCCGCCTTGCCTTAAAACATACTTATTTTTTGCCGCCTTTTTTGTCTGGCAAAACCCCGCCATTGAGTTTAGACAGGATGTCCATTAATTCGGCATCTTTCGGATCTAACTCGTAAGCCTTTCCGAAATTAATTTTCGCCTCTTCCGCCTTTTCAAGTTGCACATAGTAGTAGCCCAGGTATTTGTAAGCTTCAAGCAACGCTTTTTTATTCTTTTCCGGGTCTGCAAGGCCCAACTCTACCACTTTTTCATAGTGTGGTTTTGCCAACGCTGCTTTTAGTTCGGGGTCGAGTTGTACGTTTGACTTGGCGCGCATGAGGTGGCCGTTAAGGTAAGCCGGGCTGAGTTCAGTTAGTTTGGCAAAAGCAGAATCAGCAATGGCGTATTTTTTCTGGTAATACTGGCTGTAGCCCAGGTAGAAATAATCATTGTTCGTTGCTTGCTGAGTCTTGATTTTTTCCAGAAAATGTACTTCCGCATTCGGGTAGTCTTTTTTATCGTAATAAGCTTTGGCCAATTCGTAACGATACTCTTTGCGGTTTGGGTAAACTGTTTCCACCTCTGCGATTTTGGCTTTGGCAGCCTCAAAATTGGCCGTTTTCAAAGCCGATTTGATGAAGTAATCGTAATCAAATTCGTAAATCTTTCGCCCGGTACTATGGGCAAAAAACTGGGTCAGTGCAGCAAAGGACTTGTCAAACATCCCCTTTTCATAGTAGGCGGCGCCAAGGCTGCGCAGGGTGCCGTAACTTTCTGGTTTTTGCGATAAGATTGCCTCTCCCTGCTCAATGGCACGGTCGTATTCCCGTGCCTGGAAGGTCAGGTAACGCACCAGGCGTTCGCGTGCTTCGATGTCACTGCCCACCAGTTTAGTATAGCGTTCCAGAGTCGGAATGATCATCGAATATTTTTTAGAATAGTAATACACATCAGTCAGCTCGCGCAGCGCCGGGGCAAAGTTGGGATCTACGGCCAAACCTTCCAGCAGGGCTTGTTCTGCCTGATCGTAAATAGCAGCTGTTTTCCATTGAATGGCGCGCTTCAGGTAGTTTTTCGGGTCTTGTTTGTCTTTGCTGGTCGCGATTTCGTACTGGCTGATGCCTTTGCCTACATCCCCTTTTTTGATATAGGCGTCACCCAGTACGCTATAGTAATCCCCGTTGCCAGGCTCAATGAAGATGGCTTTTTCCAGATTTTCGATTGCTGCTTCTACGTTACCCTGGGGGCTTTCCAGGTGGGCTTTTCCCAGCTCATAATAAATCCGGGCGTCTTTATCTTTAGCGATCCGGCGCGCTGATTCAAATTGTTTTTGCATTTCCGTTTGATTCCGGCTGTCCAGGGCTAATTTACCCAGACCGACGTAGCTCAACCCCGACCGGGAATCTGTGCGTGCTCCTTTTCCGTAGTAGTAGAAGGCAGAATCGGCGTTTTCATTCTGGTAAAAAGTTTCTCCCAGATAAAAACACGCTTCTGCTGCTTTTTCATTTTTGGCAATCAGGCTGCGCAGCACCTTCCGGGCGCCGGCATAATCTTCTTTTTCAATCAAAGAAATGGCGTCTTCTAAGCTTTGGGCCGCTATGGAGGGCACCATAAAAAGAAAAGCAAAAAGGCTGAAAAAAGGCGCGATTGGATGATGCATGGTTCATTGTTTTTTTAATGAAAAGGTGTTTTGAGGTGCCGCCGTCAATTGCTGTGCACCGTTCGCTGCGGCAGGGTAGCCGGTAAAATGCCCGACTTCAGCAGGATCAGCTGGCCTTTCTGGCTGGCGATATAAGTTGCCAGGCCGGAAACGAGGCCATTTTTACCTTCGCAGTTGATGAGGTGAAGCCGCCGGAAAAGCGGATATTTTCCTTCTGAAATATTGACCTGGTCGGGTTTAAAATAGCGATCTTTGGGGTAACGCTCCGGGCGCAGGCAGGCTATGGTTACGTGCTCTCCCAACTGCGCACGGGCTGCGTCGCTCAGGTCGCTGACCCAGCTCATGCCGATGACGCCAATGGCTTGCGGGTTGCGCATCACGTATTCCAGCACCCGGTTACCGGAGTTCATGGCATAGGCATTGGGCGGCAATTTTTTTACCCCCAGCAAGCGCATGAAAGAGGTGACCGTACTGGAACCCTCCTGATCGAATACCAGGTCGATTTTACCACGATGGCTGTTCGATTCCAGGTCTTCCCAGGCATTGATTTTGCCATTGGCGATGGCACGCAATTCTTCAAACCGAAGCAGACTGTCCGGATTGTTGCGGTTGACCAACAACACGATGGCATCAGCTCCGATATAGACATATCGCGGCACAATGCCTTTTCGGTCAAAATGGGCTTTTTCATCCGAACTTAGTTCGCGCGCTGCAATAACGGCGCTGACGCTGTCCCGGAGCAAAGCCTGAAAAATTTCAGCTTCCGAACCATACCGGCACGCAATCTCTGCTTTATCATAAATGCGTTCAAAAGCCTTGATTTCGGACTCAACAGGGAGCTGCAGGGTTGCATCGGCGGCAATGCTGGTTTTGCCCGAAGTTGGCGTGTCCTTTTCTGTTATCTCCGGGTTTTGACAACTTGCGAGGCCAAGCAGAATAAGTATCAAAAACGCTATGTTTTTCATAACCCCGATGCAAGCATTCTTTGGTGTAAAAATCATTCTGCCGCTTCAATCTTATGCTGATAAGTATCGTACGCCCGGTAGAGCCGGAAACTCCCATAAACAATGCAAAGGAGGCCAAAGGCAATTTTCATTCCGATGGAAAAATCGCTCCAGTACCGATGAAAAATCAGTACAGCACCCCCGATAGAGATGTACAAAAGGGCCAATCCGGCATAGAGCAGGAAAAGAGCAAAAGCCTTTTCCTGGTGGCGATTTGGCGACAATTTTTCCTCGTTTTTGCTCCCGTTCATGTCACGACCTGATTTATTGCAGTTTGAAACTAATGGGCAGGGTAAACCATACTTTTACCGGGCGGCCGCGTTGTTTGCCTGGCTTCCATTTTCCTGACATGGTACCTACTACGCGCAGCGCTTCCTGATCGCAGCCTCCACCAATGCCCCGGACGACGTTAGCCTGCGAGACGTTGCCTTGTTCATCCACAACAAACTTGACGACGACTTTGCCTTCAATACTGTTTTCGCGTGCGATTGCCGGATATTTGACGTTTTCTGCTACGTACCTGAGCAATCCGGCTTCGCCTCCATCAAATTCCGGTTTTTGTTCTACCACAACGAAGATTTCAGCGCTGGGTTTCTCTTCTTCCACTACGGGCGGCGGAGCTTCTTCCGGCACGTCAATTTCGCCCTCGCTGGCACCTTCTTCATTGCCCTCCTGCGTTTTGTTGCTGATGTCCGCAGTTGCCAGTTGTTCCACCGGTGGCGGCGGTTCTTCATCAACCACCTCTTCGTCTTTTTTCGGGTCGGGTACGATGTAGCGGATGGTTGCTTTCATGGGGGGCGGTTCCTCCGGTGGCGGTGGCGGCGGGGTATCTTCCTTTTCCGGCGGTAAATCGAGGTTCTCCATGTTGATTTCTACCGATACTTCCTCATCTTTCCCGGAATTGATAAGGCCGTTGATGTAGCTGACCAAAAGCGGAATGGCGATGGCCAGCAAACTTAACAGACCAGCAACCACCAGTGCTCTGAACAGGTGGCGGTTGTAAATTTTGCGCAGAAAATAAGCGCCATAGGCCTGATTGCGTCCTTCAAAGACGATGTCGTCCAGGGGAACTTGCAGCACTTTTTGCGGATCCATGATTTTATTTTTTGTAAAAAACTGATGGTGTTTTGCCAGGCCAGGCCATTTATTGCCCGGAAGAAGCGGTTAACGGCAATCCGGCAATGGCATTCATCAGCATGAGCGAATCAGCTTCCGAAAAATCTACCAAAGCAAAGCGTTTGATCTGTGCGATATTGACTTCGTCCAGAATGTCCACCATGTTTTTGTATTTGGAAGCGTGCATGGGTTTAATGAAAAGCAGCATAGAATCGCGGCTGCCCCACTGATCAATCACCTCTTTTTCGCGCGCTTCAATAACCGAACGGATGCTTTTGGAAGAAGAAAAATCAATGCTGTCTACCACTATGTTTTCAATTCCACGAAAGTGGTAGAGCTTGTTGTCGGTGCCCAGCACAAACTGAACAACTTTTGATGCTTTGATTTCAGGCTTCTTGTCTTCTTTGTTATCGTCCTTCGCAGGCAGATTCAAATCCATTGCAGAAGGCTTGTTGAAAGTGGTCACAAGGACGAAAAACGTAATGAGCAAAAAACCCAGATCCACCATAGGGGTCATGTCAACGCGGGTAGAAACTTTTTTCGATCGTTTCCCACCTTTATGTTTGCCGCCGGAATCTCCGGTATTCATCTCTGCCATGTCTGTCAGAATTTAATAAGCTATTGGATAATCCTCATTCTCCTGATGCTACAGAATCGCCACCTTTGAGGGAAGTAACCAGGTTGAACTTGTTCACCTTCTTTTCCACCAGCGTGTCCATTACTTTTTTGATTTTCGGATAATCGGTACTGCCATCGCCTTTTACGGCCACAGCAATGCCTTCCGATTGTATCTCACCCAGTTGGCGAAGTTCGTTGTCGGCAACCCGGCCTGCAAAAATCCAGTCGGCTAATTCATTGCGCCGGTAACGGCTTGCGGTAGAATCAACGGGGATACCAGGTGCCGATTCGTCGTTTTTGATCGCCCCGTCGAGCAGGGCCGGAAGCATTTGAAAAGGCACACCGAAGCTTTCGGTCGTTGTAAATTTTAACTTTTGAGCCTCCGTAAACGCCACATCCGGGTACGCAGCCATCATGCGTTCCAGCATCCGTGCGCGCACTTTTTGGTTGTCTACACCGAAAAAGAGCTTGCCGTCTTTGCTCACGGTGAGCATCATGATATTTTGTTCGGCAATTTTGCGTTCGGCGCGTGAGCCGGGCATGTTGATTTGCACTGGTTCCTGAGGTCTGAACTTGGACGTCAGGATAAAAAAAGTGAGCAACAGAAAGGCTACGTCGCACATTGCCGTCATGTCCACAAGGGTACTCTTGCGGGGAATTTTTACAGCTGGCATAATCAATGTTTTTAGAAAATTGCCTGAAAATTATTTGTGCTTTGCAGCGAAAGTAGAGGCAATGCTAAAGCCCGCTTCATCAATGGCGTACGTCATTTTGTCAATGCGCCCGGTGAAATAATTGTACATGATCATGGCCACGACCGAAGTAGAAATGCCTAATGCCGTATTGATCAAAGCTTCGGAAATGCCTTGCGAAAGTGCTACTGCGTCCGGGTTGCCCTGTGTTGCCAGTGCAGCAAAAGCCCGGATCATGCCCAGTACCGTTCCCAGCAGGGCAACCAAAGTGCCAACAGAAGTGATGGTGGCCAAAATCGGCAGGTTTTTTTCCAGCATCGGCAATTCGAGGGAAGTAGCCTCCTCTATTTCCTGACGAATGGCCAGGACGCGATGATCGGTGTCCATGCGATTGTTTTGTTCCATATCTTTGTATTTTTCCAGACCGGAACGCACAACGTTTGCTACAGAACCTTGTTGTTTGTCGCATTCAGCAATGGCTTCGGAAGGGTTGTTGCTTTCCAGGAAAAACTTGATGCGGCGCACAAAATTCAGCATGGATCCTTTTCCTTTTGCTTTGCTCAGCGTCAGGAAACGTTCCACTGAAAATACGACAACGATGAGGAAAAGTCCCATCAACAAAGGCACAATAAATCCGCCTTTGTAAACAATGGCTAAATAATTGCCTTCTTTGGCATGGCCGGCAGGGTTGTTGCCCTCAAAGTTAGCAGGGTTGCCGCATACAAATTGCCAGAAGAGGTAACCTGCGACAAGTGCCAGCGGAATAACCAGGGCAGAAAGGTTGAATTGCACTCCTTTTGATGCAGGAGCTTCCAGAGGAATTGTTTGTTGATTCATGATTGCTGAGTTAAATGATCAAAGCAGGGTATCAAACCGGATGCGAAGTCAGCTATTAGAAACAGAAACCCACCGGTTTTCAGGAATGACCGGGATGCGGAAGGAGGTCACTGTTTTTTGGTAAGTTTTTTAAAAAAAAAGAAAATTTAGTGAAATGCCTGATCGTAGACGATAACCCAATGGCGCGCACGGTGCTGCGTCAGATGGCAACAAAAGTGGAGTGGCTTGAAATCCTGGGCGAATGCGAAACCGCCCTTGAAACCATCCGGTATTTGCAGCAATATGAAGTGGACCTCCTCTTTCTGGATGTAGAAATGCCCGACATGAATGGTCTGGAATTGCTGGAAAGTTTGGTGCGCAAACCAATCACCATTCTCATTACTTCCCGGGAAGAATACGCCGTTAAAGCGTTTGATGTCAATGTCGCAGATTATTTGGTGAAACCCGTTGGCTTTGCCCGGTTTATGACGGCTGTGCAACGCGCCAAAGAATTGCTCGATCTGCAACGCAAAGAACCCTCCACTACCAATGATTATTTGTTTGTACGTGCCAATAATGCGCTCACCCGTGTTCCGTTCGACCAGATTCTTTTCATTCAGGCCATGGATGACTATGTGGTGATTGCCACCGCCCTCCAAAAATACCTGGTGCATACCACCATGAAAGGGATTGGCGAAAAGCTACCGGAAAAGTCATTTTGCAGGGTACACCGTTCCTACATCGTTGCGATTGATAAAATTGACAGCATTGCCGACAACATGATTGCGATTGCCAAGCAAGTGATCCCGCTCAGCGAAAGCTACAAACCGGCGCTCATGAGCCGGCTGAATTTACTTTGATACAAACCGACAACCATGAAGCGCTTCGCACTGAGAGACTTGTTTTTCAACCCGGAATACCGGGTTGAACTGTCTGTGGTGTTGTTTTTAGCGTTTGGCCTGGCCATTTCCATCTTTGTTCATCAGCTTAACCTGAATGGCATTGAAGATTTGTTGCGGTCTATCAACCAGTCGAGCCAGCATTACGATCTCAACAAAAAACAATTGGAGGAATTTGCAGTTGCTCTTGACAAAATTGGAACTGATCTGGAAGTATATGTCGGATCAGGAAGTTCCTTAACCGAAAAAGCAGTTCGCGACAGCTTAAGCCAGATAGAAACTTACCTGAGCAGGGTCAGATCCTACCTCGGCAGAGCATCAACGGAGGAAGCTTTATTTACTGAGATCAACCAATTGCATAAACAAAAAATTGTATGGGTTGAAGCTGTGATCCGCCGGTACAAATCTGGCCGGCAGGAGACCGCCCTTGAATTGTTCCGCAATCCCTGGGGACAGTATCTGACTGACAATATGATCCAGATTTCTCAGGAGTTGATAGCGGTTCAAAAAAATAATCTTAACCGCCAGTTGGCGTCACACCTGAAATTTGTGACAAATGCCCGGCGGGCGGAACTGGTTTCGATCATCATCGTTTTTGTCATTGTCAGCATTTCCAGCCTCACGCTGCTCAGCGAAACAGCCCAGCGACTGAAATTGCAACTCAGGCTTTCTTCGGCTAAAGAAGAAGCCGAACGCTCGGCACGGATTAAAGAGCAATTCATGGCCAATATGAGCCACGAAATCCGCACCCCGCTCAATGCCATTGTTGGATTTACCAACCTGTTGAAAAAAACACCCCTTCAGGCAAGGCAGCAGGAATACGTTGACTCGATACACTATTCCGGAGAAAACCTGCTGGCTATTGTGAATGACATCCTGGATTTGTCGAAAATGGAAGCCGGGATGATGCAATTGGAAGAAATCCCTTTTAGCATTCATGCCTTAATTTATAACATTAAAACCCTTTTTCATCACCGGGCGGAAGAAAAGGGGGTTGCCCTGGAGGTAGAAATAAGCCTTGACCCGGCAGAGCAGTTTGTTGGTGACCCAACGCGCCTTTTGCAAATCCTCGTCAACTTGCTGAACAACGCAATCAAATTTACTGAAAACGGACAAGTCTTCCTCCGGGTAACGGAAGTGCCGCAGGAAAAGCCGACTAACCACGAACGCCGGGTGTGCATTGCCGTGCAGGACACCGGGATTGGCATCCCGAAGGATCAGCTGGATAAGGTTTTTGAACGCTTCAACCAGGTAAATACGGCATCTACCCGAAAATATGGAGGGGCGGGCCTTGGCCTCACCATTGTGAAAGGATTTGTAACTTTAATTGGAGGCAGTATTCAAATAACGAGTAAAGAGGGACAAGGCACTACCGTAACCCTCGAACTGCCTTACCGGGTGGCACAGGAGGCAGAACAGGCGCAGGTTCCTGCCCGGGTAGAAGCAGCTCAAGTTCCGAAGCCTGATTTTAAAAACGCACGGGTGCTGGTGGTGGAAGACAACCCGATGAACCGGCGCATCATCGAGTTGGTACTGGAGGAGTGGGCCGTTCCTGCTGACGAAGCAGAAAATGGCAAACAGGCACTGGAATTACTTCAACAACACACGTACGACCTGGTTTTGATGGACATTCAAATGCCCGAATTAGACGGTTATCAAACTACTACGGCCATTCGGCGAGAACTCGGGATAAAGGTACCCATCATCGCCATGACAGCCCATGTTTTGCCAGGTGAACGCGAAAAATGCCTCCAGTACGGAATGGACGAATACCTTTCAAAACCTCTTGATTTTGCAGCCCTGCAGCGCATGCTGATTCGGTTTCTGCCCGGTGAAACGCCTTTGCAGCTCGATATGGATTATCTTCGGGAAGCTTCCCAGGGCGAAAAAGAGCACCTGCAGGAATTGGCCCGCGTTTTTCTGGAACACCTGCCTAAAGAAATGGCCGCACTTCAGGCTGCTTTTGAAGCCCGGGATTTTTTTAAGGTCCAGAGAATCGCGCACAGCATGCGTTCAACCGTTGGCTACATTGGCCTGAGCCAATCTCTCAGCCCGATGCTTCGGGAATTGGAGCAAAATGCCGGAGCGCAGGATGTCACTTCCCTGATTGAACAGGTTCAAGCCCAATGCGCAGCCGCCATGCTGTTGGTGAAAAAACAATTGGCCTCTTCTTAACTCACCGATTCCTTTCCCGGTTTTACCGATACCTTTAAGCAGGTCACCTAATTCTGCCCATCCCCCCTGTTCCCGGCGGTTAAATTGGTTCATATTTCGTTTCAACCTAATGATTCAAACATGACCACTACCTCTGCTGTCAACGTTCCGGACGTTGAATTGTTTGTGCGTTATCAGGCCAACAACGAGGCTTTTGCCTTTGGAGAATTGTACCGAAGGTATTATTCCAGGGTGTACAATTATGCCTATTCCATTCTCAAAGATCGGGACGAAGCTTACGATTTGACGGAAGACACTTTTTTAACAATAGCCGAAAAGGCAAAATCGCTCCGCAATCCACAATTGTTTGCTGCGTGGCTGTTTCGCATTGCCCGAAACGGATGCCTGGATTCCAAAAAGTACAAACAACGGTTTCAGGTTCATCAATCGGTACAGTCCATTGACTTTGCAGAGGAAACATTTGATTATGAAGCAGCTGCCATGCGCGAAACTTTATTGGCACTCCTGCAAAGCCGACTGGCGCAAATGCCCGCCGATATCCGGGAATTACTGGTGGCCCGGTACCTGCAAAACAAATCCATCAGTCAGCTGCAGGAGGCTTACCAATTGTCAGAAAGTGCCGTAAAAATGCGGCTGCTTCGGGCCAGGGACAAGATGCTGGCCTGTTGCCTCTCGCGGGTAAATATCATCGAAATTTCAGGCGTCACCTGCAAGCTGTGCCAATAATAACAGGTATTCCCGGATTTTTACCAATTCAACTTGTTCTGCTTTTTCGCTCCCGCCCAGTGCCAGAGCAGGTACGAAAGCATAACATTCATCAAACAGGGGGGGAGGTAATTTTTTTCTTACCTGTTGAAACAACCGGCTTCGGAAAGCTGACCGGACAATGCCTTGATCCGTAAAAAAGGTATTAAAAAATCGCTCAAGGTCATTGTCCAGTTCAGTTAGTTCGCCTGTTTGCACATCAAGAAAAAAAACAGTCTCGTCCATCCAGAGAAAAAGATCAGCAAAAGCAGTACGGGCAAAAACAAACGCAGGAACTTCTTCCTCAAACCAAAAAGGCATCAAGTCTTCAAATTGATCGGGATTAACCACCCAAAGCTGGCCTTCCCGATATTGACACCACCCTGCGTCTTTCCAAAACTCCAGCAAAGGGGCCGGGAGCAGCGGTGCATACTTGTCAAATGCCTCCTGTGTGGCTGGCGTTTGCTGACTGGCATGGCCAGCGTAGAGCTTTGAAAATTGCTGAAATGCCATATTCTGTTTTTCTTAATGATAAAAACTGGTTTGCCGGGAGTACATCATTTTTCCAAGAAATTCAGGGTGACTCCGTTCATGTATTCACCAGGTTTTAAGGTTTTCGCATATTTATCTAATTCCTTGACCAGTACCCTCCATTGTGATCCAAGTGAAGAGTTTACACGCCGGTCTCCCCGGTCAGTCGGAGCGGGATTGCCCCCTGCAATCTGATCTGGATTGTGCAAAGCTGCTTCGTTTTTCGTCAAACCATTAATTTTTCTGTATTTGGCTTGAAGGTAGGACCCGCGACTGCTCCGCCCACTGGTCAAAAAGGCTTTACGGTTGGCAAGATACTGCTTTGCTGTAAGTTTGCGTATACCTCTTTCCTGGCCTTTTAATTGCCTTTTAAATTCTTTACTGCTGAATTTACTGCCTTTCTTATAGGTAAATGTAATCTTGCATTTACCATTGTGCACCAGTACCCCATAAGGAGAAATGAAGAACGTATGGGCACCTGCGACCTCAATGTTATAAACATGAAATGCCTCAGCAGTAATGTTTACAGCTTCAACCGGGTAGGATTGGCCATCTAACCCCACGAGCTCATCACCGGTTTTCAATGCCCCGGCAGGAACCCATCCCAGACCTTCTACCCAGAAGGGATGATCATCCGTGGTAACAACCTGCTGTCCGCCAAAGCTGATTTCAACTTTTTCGTATCTGGGGCGTGTGAAGACGCCGGTTACTTTTGAAAGTGCCAGTTCGCCGCTTTCTTCCTGATAAGCCCAGACTAAATCGCCAGGCTTTATGCTGTCTACTGTTTTACGGCCTTCCGGAGTCATGACCGTCACACCCGACTCAAAGCAATTACAGCCTTTTTCAGCGATTGGGATGTTTTCCCTGGGTGGTGTAGCTTCTGGTCCTGATCGGCTTACAATACCTCCGGTTGCCTCTTCGGCAGTTGTTGAGCCATAACGGCTGAGTGCTTTTTGGGCACCGGCACTAATGCCTGAAAATGCTGCCCCCATGAGTGCTCCGGTCAGTGCCTGCTCTGCAATTTGCTCCGGACTTCCTCCTCCCAAAGCACTATAGGCCGCATTTTCAAAAGCACCTGACAACGCACCGCCAATGACGTTTGCTGTAACGGTGCCAACTACTTCACCTAAAGCTTCTACAACGCCTGCACCGATTTCGCCACCAACAAAGGCAATAGCCGCTCCGGCAGCAATCCCCAGATAAGTTTTTGGAGACGTCCAGTCCCACTTGGCCGGATTCAAATTATGATTGACAGCCGCACCACCTGCATAAGCCCCCGCTGCAACGCTAATGGCTAAGACGACGATGGCAATCACAGCATCGTCTATTCCAAAAATATTGCCGGTTGGGTCAATGTAGATAATGGGGTTATTGCCAGCATAGGCATACCGGTTATATGCAGCAGGGCTGAAGTCGGGGCCGCCTACTGCAAAGTTATCTGCACTGATGAATCGCCCGATGGCCGGATTGTAATATCGCGCACCATAGTAATACAGGCCGGCATTTTCGTCTAACTCTTTCCCCGTAAACTTTCCCCGAAAGCCATCTTGCCCCTCGAAGACTGCAATTTCTCCGTAAGGTTTGTAGTATACCTGCGAAAAAAAAGCCCCGCTTTCGTTGGTAACCAACGATGTGCTGCCAATTTGGTCGCGATTGAAATACAAGGTTCCTTTGGCAGGAATGCCCCCGCTGTCTGCTGTTTGCTCTGTGCGGCTGCTAACCTGAAAGGAGCCTGTAATGACCGAACTTTTGGCAAGATCAGTGAAAAAGAATAAGCTTGCAAGGGTAAGCGCTACCTTGCTTTTCCAACCAGGCAAAAGGCAGATTTGCCATCGTGGAATGTATAGGTTCCGCCTGTTGCGCCAGTGATTGAAAGCGAAAGCAAGTGCAAAAATGCCCAATAGGACCAGCAAAATATCCATTGGATTTGGCCAGTATCCCCATCCCGATCCCTTTTGTACCGGATTGCTTTGTGCCGGCGTATCTACATCGCGGGTGATGGAAACGACATGCCCTTCTGGATTATTGAGGTATTTGGTGGATTGTGCGGGCTGTCCCGTAAAATAAGTCTCTTCATACACCGGCGAAATATACAGCGTTGTGGTACCATCCTGAAAGTCTTCTTTCTTAAGGCGATTCCCGTTGAAATCGTAAGTAAACCGATAAATAATGCTGTCTCCTTTGTAAATACTGCGCAATTGCTGGCTGGCGTCAAAAACATACCGCCATTGACCTTCTGTATTTGCCATCTGGGTCATATTGCCAACTGCATCATACCCGGCTGCAAATACCTGCAGCCCGAACGCATTCGTACCCGAAACTACTTGCTGCTGCTGGTAAGTATATCGGATGCTGTCTTTCAGCAGGAGATTGCCCGCTGCATCATAAGCATAATCGAGTGTGCCGTACAAACCTGGCGAGGTTGCCCGAAGCAGGTATCCTTTTTTACTGTATTCAAATCGCTGTGTTTTTGAATCATCGTTTAGATCTGCTATGGTTCGCAATTCTGCCGCTGCATCCCATTCGTAGCGTTTGTTGAGTAGCGGAAAAGATTGCCCGGGTAAAGTTGTTTGCGCCGTATGGAGTTTTCCACCTGGATAATAGGCGTAATTAGAAATTACTCCATTTCGGTAAACCGCGCTCTGGTATTGCCCCGTTGCCGTGAAATCCCCGTATTTTACATACGTAGCGAAGTTGTTTTGCTCTGCCTCCGGCCGCTCTGCAAAACGTATGCTGTCAAGAAAGCCTTCAGGGGAATAACTTGGCAGGGTAGCCGCACCATCCGGAAAGGTATAGCGCTGTAATTGCCCCAGCGGATCGTACTTAGTTTGGTCGGTATAAGTTTTTCCGTCTATGGTCAGCCACGACTGAATTACCTGTTCGTAAGCATCGTAACTATATTCGTAAGCCGATTCAATTGTATTGTTTTCGGAAACAACGACCCTGGTCAATTGACCGATTGGGTTTTTGATGGCCGGATTTCCTTGCTGGTTATCGTAGGTGTACACAATTGATCGCCCACCTGTTTTTTTAGAAGTGACTCGCCCGAGCACATCGTACTGAAACGTTGTCGTATCCTGATTGGCGTCTATCTGATACCACAATAGCCCGTTAGGATAATAGGCATAACGGATGAGGCCGGTTTGGTCATCCTGAAGCGTCATTCGGTTATCCAGGGAGTTGTAGGTAACTGCCGTATTGATTCCAAGAGGGCGATTCAGGTTTTTGAGCCGTTCCAGGCGGTCATAAGACAGGTTGACTTCAGGTGCAGCTGCTTCGTCCAATTCCTGAGGATAGATCTTTTTAACACTGTTGCCCCTCGCATCTGCATATTGCGTAATAGTAGCGCTTAGCAATGTTTTAGGTGCTACTGTATTGAATATCATGGCCGTATTTAACCCATTCAGGGTGCCGATAGCGTGGTTCACATCTACAATAAGCCCGTCGGGATAGCTGGTGCGGTTGAGCCGCCCCATGTCGTCGTAAGTAAGTGAGGTGTAGTATATTGGATCCCCCTCGTAATAGGGAAGCGATTCATGGGAGGCTCGCGCTTCATTGCTGTATTTCCAATCCTGAAAAATACGCACTGGCTGATCGTGGCGTCCATAAGCTGCCCGCCACTTTCTGTTGAGGGCGTCCATGTAGTTTAGGGTCCACATCCAGCGCTCGGTATTGGCATCTTCCCAGGTTACTCTTTCCCGCACCTCCGTGTAAAATTTCGCCGTAGCGGTGGTGGTTAAGTTTTTATAGAAAGTAGCTTTGAGCTGAACGCTTTCCCCATTGGGATTTGGCCCAAAAGAGGCTTTTTCGCGCCCGAAGCCATCGTATTGCCACCGGAATACATTGCCATTTTCATCCGTTTCTTCCAGAATAACCCCTTGACCGGGATTGAATTTCCGGGTGATGGTTTGCCCCAAAGCATTCACCACTTTGATTGGGAAGGTTTGGAAATCAGAGTCGTAGTAAGTAGACGTTGAACCGGTAATGGGGCTGATCAACAAAGTATCATTGCCGAAAGCGTCATAGCGGTACGCTTCTGTTGTCCAATCCTGCAGGGTATTATCCCAGGTCTGCCGAGACAAAGTCAGACGGCGGCTATCCTCGCTGTAAACAACATTGGTTTTTCTAAAAAGCGTATCTATTACCCACTGCCCTTCGTTATTGCGATAGGCATAATTGGTAACGCGCGCAAGCGTTGGCAGGCCGAGTATCCAGTTTTGTTCATCATACAAATAGTCTGTGCAGGTATAAACATCATCGGCAGTTGTAGCCAGATCGCCTTTATCCCAATCCAGGGTAATGTTTCCAAAATTATCAAATCCATAGGCGTTGCCTTTGGTGTAACTCTTGTTATCTGCTCCAATAAAAGAAAGTTGTTCTCCCGTTCGCAAAACCACATAAACCCCGGGATATTGAGGTGCAGGAGTTTGGTATTCGACCGTGTTGGTTGTTAGGAGTTTCCCTTGTATATTGAAAACTTTGGCGGTTTGAACCAACCCCGTCAACGGGAAAGACTGAAGATAGGCAGTTTCACCAACCTGCCCGCTTTGCCGGTCTGTGGCAGTAATGGTTTTGAATCCCAACCAGCCCCTTCCGCTTAAATCCAGCAACGCACCGGCATAACGAAACGAATAATTATAAACCTGAGGATTTTCACGACCATCGTTGGAGGTTTGTTCCGATACTACATAGATGGGTGCCTGTAAATCGCGATAGGGGTATACTGCTCCTGAAGATTTTGTGTATATTGTATTGTCGGTCAAAGGTTTGTATGAAACTCGGGTCTCTTCGCCCAAACCATCCTTTATACCGGTTACCCGGTCGGGTTCGTTCCCCTCATGGAATTTGACAGCGTGGGTATAAGGCGTCGCAGCCTGGTTGTACGTCAGGTCTGGCAGGCCATTTCCGTCAATATCTGCCCAACTGAAGGAAGCATCGGCCGCACCAAAATTACCCAGACTAATGTTTGCTGTACTTAGTTTGTTCCCTTCTGAAAGCACCACCCAGTGGCCACTTTGCGATTCAAGGTTCTGGTCTACGACCAAATCTGCCATCCCGTCTCCATTGAAATCAAACCAGCTATACTGGGCTTCAGCTTTTCCGAAATTGCTCAACACTATTTCCGGTGCCGCCTGAGTTCCTGTGGAAAACCTGACACTGTGGCCATAAAAACCACTCGATTCAATAATTTGATCTGCAATCAGGTCGGGTAAACCGTCTCCATTAAAATCAGCCCATGAAAAGGTGGATTGCTCTTTTCCGAAGCTTCCAAGTGCAATGTCACTTTCTAATTTTTTTCCAGTTGATAATCGAACCCAGTGTAAAGAAGGAGCAACACTCTGGCTGAAAGCGAGGTCAGTTTTTCCATCTCCGTTGAAGTCTATCCAGGAGGAATTGCCTTTTACCTGCCCGAGTACCCCCAGGTTGATTTCCGGATTCAGGTTGATGCCGTCCGACAGCAAAACCCAATGGTTGAATTGAAGGGTATCCTGATCACAGGTTAAGTCGGCACGTCCATCTCCGTTAAAATCGGTCCAGTGAAACTTGTAAAAACTTCTTCCAAAATTCCGGAGATCCCTGCGCGGTTCAACGGCATTGCCCTTGGAAATGAATACGGTATGGGTATTGTTCTCCCGAACAGGGTTGTGATCATCTACAAGCAGATCGGCCATCCCGTCACCGTTGAAATCCGCCCAGGTATACTGCGATGTTTCTGTACCATAACGGGTGAGGCTGATCGGAGATCCCAACTGTTTCCCATTGGACAGCAAAACCCAGTGTTCATAAGGACTAACGGTTTGGTCGCACATTAAATCCTGCCGCCCGTCACCGTTGAAATCGGCCCAGGAATATTGTACATCATCAGCGCCAAATCGCGCTAAATCCTGAGAACTACCTAAGGAATTATTTCCTGTATCCCAGCTAAAATTAATGGGTGGCAAATAATTCCCCTGTGGATCATATTCTGTGACGGAAACGACCCTACTTCGGCGGGTAGCGCCCGTATTTTCGTATTTGAGACTATAGGTTTTGACTGTTTGCCAGGTGCCAGCCTCCTGAATTCGCGTTGAAATACTGCTTAGTCGTTTGCTGTTCACAATTTCAGAACCATAGCGGTATTGCTGTTCTTTATCCGGGCGATCTTCATACGAAAAAACCAGTTTGCGCCGGGGAGGCAAAACAGGAGTTACCAGGTTATTCCCTGTGTAGTCAATGCTGGCCGGATAAAATTCTCCGGCACTCTTCGAACGGTTGTCGTAATTGAACAAGATGAAATTCCCATTGCGGTCCGTCATTTTATTTAAGGCCAGCATTCGGATGGTTTGGGCGCCTTTATTATAAACCCGCGCATTTTCTACGATTCCAAACTCGTACTGAATGCCTTGCTTATCTGTGATGATAAAGCCCTGAGGCAGGGTATTGCGTTTGGTCGGCAATGGCCCCTGACTGACTATTTTGCTCCAGGTTTCTTTTTCCAGGCGGAACATTCCCGGAGAGATTTCGATCATCCTGACCCCGTCCAGACAATAATCGTAGTCATCAGTGGGCAAGCCATCGTTGTTGCGTTTTGGACAAAGGGTTACAGACGATAAACCATATAAATTCAGGCCTACTCCGGCAATCCCGTTTTTAGACTGGCTGTTGTAAAGAAAAGCCAAATCCGGTTGTATGCCTTTGACCCCTTCGGGTACAGCTATGCTTATGTTGTACAGCGCCGAACCATGCGAGTCGGTTGAAAAAGCACCTTTGAAAATTCCCGGCATCAGGCTGCCGTTTAACAAATTCGGCGAAGTTATCAAGCTCAGTTGATTGCTGCAGGAGATGGCCAGAATTACAAAAACCAACCACCTTAAAATTGGACGTAAGAATAACGATTTCATACGCTTATGATTAAAAAGAGGCACCCCTTGCCAATTGAAGAAGCACCTCTTTGCTGTTAAAAAATGTGGTTCCTGCCCTGGAGGCTATGCAAGCTCTGGATTGAGTTGAAGGTTACCCGTCTGACCAGGTGAACCATCCTGACCACGTAATCCTTTATTTTTACCCGGAGCGCCATCATTTCCGGGCTTTGCATCTCTGCCGCCGGAAGCGCCACCTTTGCCGCCACTGCCAACTTCACCACCATTGCCGCCTATTCCTTTTTCTGCAGCACCATTCGTTGGGTGGATGCCATCGCTGCTGGTTTTGGGCCTGAAATAAACAATGGAGTTACCGCCGTTGCCGCCACTACCACCATCTCCGCCATTGCCGCCATCAGCACCGGGGCCGCCATTGCCGCCATTGCCGCCCGAAGCATGAATGGCGCCGCACGTCTTGTCCTTGCCACCGTCGCCGCCGTCGCCACCGCTGCCACCTTTTCCACCATTGCCGCCAAAACCGCCCTTACCTCCCTGGTTAAGCATGACGATAAAGCCGGTTAATTCTCCTAACCGAAGCGTGCATCCCGGTGAGTTGCCCCCGTTCTTTGAACCAGTTGTTGGGTTTTGGGCGTTGCCTCCTACCGTACCCGGCTGTCCGTCTGCCCCGGGCTGTCCGTTAGACACTACAAGGCCACCGCAGCAGTCACATTCAGCGTTTGAACCATTTTTTGCCTTATCCGGCTTAGGTGGGGTTACGCCATTTATCCCCGACGCGCCATCCTGCCCCAGGATCGCAATGTCATAAGGCACCGGCGATGGAACGCCACCGGGAATTTTGATGAATTGATCGCATTCAAAAAGGACGGGCACATAGATCTCGATATACCCTCCGTCTTTGAGTGTTACCGTGCCAAAATTGGTAATGGCTGTGGTTGATTTGATGATCAGAGGATTTTGTGCCGTTACAACGATGTCCTGTTTCGCATAAACCATGGCATGAAAAGTTTTGAACCTTTCCTCAATGGCCTGAAGAATGCTTTCATCGTGAATGATACTAACCCCCATGACGTGATCCGTTAACGCTTGTCTTACACGGGCATCGCTCAATTTAACCAGGTTTTGCCCTTTCAGAATGGAGGGAGCTTGCTGAGCAAGTGGCCGGATTTCAAACCAGGAAAGGTATTCCTTCAGGTTGTTGG
>JABWAJ010000290.1 GCA_013361075.1 Saprospiraceae bacterium
GTGGCACAAACGTAAATGTCGAGCCAGCCATCATTGTTGATGTCTACAACAGCAACACCGGAATTCCAGCGATTCCTGGCAGCAATACCGGCTTCTTCAGTTGCATCTTCAAATCTGAAACTTCCGCGGTTCATATAGAGTTGGTTACCGCGCATATTTCCTGAAAAAAATACGTCCTGAAGGTTGTCTCTGTTGAAATCGCCAATACCTATGCCTCCACCGTTGTACACGTACTCAAAAGCAAGTACATTAAAGGTATCGTTTTCGACAATTTGGTTGGAAAAATGAATGCCAGTTTCGCCAGGCAGCAACTGATCGAAAAGGGGAGGCGGATTTTTTGCACAAGCGCAAAAAAGCAATGCGATCACGGGTCCGTAGAGTAAGCAATACTTTTTGTTCATGTGGGAATAAAGTAATTTCGATAAAAATGCCATTATTTGAAATTTGAGCGCTTTGCTTTGTAAAACAAGGCTTCTGAGTCGTTCCTTGCAATCAGAATTCCAAGGTCGTTTTTCATTTTAAAAACCGCAGCATCCCTTATTTCACCTTTTACAAAAAGCCCCGATTCTTTTGGGGGCAGGTATTGAAACGTTTTATTTTTATTCCCTTTGAGAAAAACACCCCGGCTGGAATCGTGCCGACCAACTTCTGGTTTCAATCCGTAAAAATTTCCTCCCAGCCAGATGTCTTTGAAGCCATCTCCGTCAAAATCTTCCACCGCTATGCCAAAAACAGGGGCGACCTGGGCTTCCAACGAAAGGGCTTCCAGGCGGAAAGTACCGCCTTCATCCCAGACGATTGCGCTCTGCAACCAGTTGATTTTATGTTCCACAGCATTTTTGCGCTGAGCTTCGCTGAACATGGTTTCGTAGGTTAATTTGGAATAGTCTTCAAATTTGAGCGCTTTCTTTTTTAAGGAAGGCACTTGTTGTGTCATATCTATTTTTCCGGCAAAAGGGTAGGGAAGGTCATCCAGTGGGGCGTACCAGTTGATGACGAACTCACTTTTTCCGTTATCGTCAAAATCTTTTGCGTACATCGTAATCGGTTTGGGGCCTGAAGCTTTGAATTTGCTGTTCAGTCCCCAGTTGCCCAATACAAAATCGAGGTCCCCGTCTCCGTCCAGATCAGCAGGCTCAATACAGGTCCACCACCCGCTAAAAGGATTTTGTGTTTGTTTTTTCGAAAAGGCGAAATGGTCACTGAGGTTGTCAAAGTGCATCACAGGAAGCCAGTCGCCGATAACCATCAGGTCCTGATCGCCATCGCGGTCAGTATCTGCAAAAACTGCATCAGTAACCATGCCCAGATTTCCAAGTGTTTCATTGGTTACGTCACGCCAACGGCCATTACCTTCGTTCAGGAGCAAAAAGCTGCGCGGTTTCAGGCCATAATTGCCGGGAACAGCCCTCCCGCCCATAAAAAGGTCGGAATCACCGTCATTGTCTATATCGCCAGGTACCATGCAGGAAATCATTCCTGTTGCCGGGGGTACTTTCGCCGGGTTGTTTTTAAAAACGCCCTTGCCCTGATTCTCATAAAAACGCAGCCGGAAATGTTCTATACCCCGATAGTATTCATTGCCTCCTGCTCCAAGTAAGAGGTCTTGGTCACCATCGCCATCGCCATCAAAGATAAGGCCGCAGGTAGTCTCCAGATCCTGATCAGCAGCGGATTGCCAGCCCGTGACCTCTTTCCAGGCCCCATTTTTCTGAAAAAACATTTTGTCGGGGTCGCCGGAAGCGCCGGTCAGCACAAAATCTTCCTGTCCGTCGCCATTTAAATCGCCGCGGATGATTTTGGGGCTGTCTGTAGAAAGCATTCTTGGCAGCAGGACCTCCACGTCAAAATCGCTGAAACGGTTTTCCCGATGACGGGTATTGCCCTGTATTGCGGCCTGAGTTATTTCCTGAAAGAGGGGGTTGGGTTTGGCTGGTTTTGGTGAAAAAAGTTCAGTAGCCTCCGCTTGTTTTAGCGTCAGTGTTTGGTTGGCAGGTACGTTTTTGAGTACTTGCATGCGCAGGTCCGGCCATATAATTTCCAGAGATTCTATCTGTTGTGCCTGACCAAGCCCAAACAGCAGCCCGGGCTCTACGCTGCTTTGAAACCCACGTTGAGGAAAATGTTGCAGCACCTGGGTCTGGCCGGCATACCTGATGGTTACACTGGCGCCAATGCCAAGGCGGTTTCCGCCTTCCCCTTCAAATTTTATTTTCAAATAATGGTTTTTCGTTTTTTCGTTGGTTTCGTTCCGGTAAATAAAGCAGGGCATGTTTACATTGTTGACAACCATATCCAGGTCGCCGTCGCCGTCAAGGTCACCATAAGCAGCGCCGTTTGAAAATCCGGGATCTCCAAGCCCCAAAGCTTTGGCCTGGTTGGAAAACAAAGGAAGGTTTGATTTTTGATTGGGTGCACCCAATTGATTTACAAATGCGTAATTTGGAAGTGGGTTTGATTGCATGTATTTCGCAAAATCCCGCCAGTCGAACTTACCTTTTTCCATCACTACTTTCTTTACCTCTTCCTTGTCGTTGATGAAATTGGTAAAATCGAGGTACATGATTTCATGGTAAATGGCATTGCAAACGTAGATGTCTTTCCATCCATTGTTGTCAAAATCAAAAATCAGGGCTCCCCAACTCCAGTCTGTGGCCGATACACCGGACAAATTGGAAATTTCCTGAAACTGGGCATTGCCATCGTTCATTTGCAGACAGTTTTGCAAAATCTGATAATGGTAATCAGCCCGGTATTTAAAGTCTTCGAGGTGGTATGGATCAAAAACAGTCGTGGTTTTTAACCGGTGATTATCGGCAGGAAGCATGTCGGTACTGAACACATCGCAGGCACCGTCGTTATTGAGGTCAGCGATGTCGGCACCCATACTGGATACAGAACAAAGGCTGACCCTTTGCGGGAGTTCTTCAGAAAAAGTTGTACTTCCGGTTTGTGTTGATTTACCCTGGTTGAGGTAAAGGTAATCGCGCTCCCAAAAGTCATTGCTAATGTAAATGTCAGGCCGCATATCGCCATTAAGGTCGGAAACCGAAACACCGAGCCCAAAACCAATGGCACTGCTGAAAATACCAGCTTCGTCAGTCACATTGGTGAAAGTGCCGCCATCATTTCTGAAGAGCTTGTCGCCGCCATAAGGGTCTTTTTGCAGGCGTGTACTTTTAAAAGCGTCTATTCTTTCCGGGTTTTTGTAGGAGTTGTTGAGGATATAGCAATCGAGGTCGCCGTCGAGGTCATAATCAAAAAACGAAGCGTGTGTGGTGAAGCCTTCGTCGTTGAGGTTGTAAGCCTTTGCCTGTTCAGAAAAGGTAACACCTCCTTTTTCTCCGGTTTGGGGGGTAGTATTGATGAACAGTTCATTTTCTTTGTTGTCGCCAGCGATGTCACCGGAATTACAGACGTAAATATCAAGCCATCCGTCGCCGTTGACGTCCGCCATGGCAACTCCTGTGCTCCAGCTTTTGGTGCCGGCTACTCCGGCTTTTTCTGTAACGTCTTCAAACTTCCAGTTGCCTTTATTCAGGTAGAGCCGGTTGGGTTGCATATTGGCCGTAAGGTAAATGTCGGGCAAGCCGTCATTGTTGACGTCTCCAATGGCTACGCCTCCGCCATTGTAAAAATTCCGGTAAGTCAGGACATTGAATACTTCGCCATCTTCTACTTTATTGACAAAGTTAACACCGGTTTGTTCCGGGGATAATTTTTCAAAAAGAACAGCCGTATTTGTTGGATTGTCAGGAGATGATGAAGATTCCCGGCAAGACGGAAGTAACAATGAAACGGGAAAAAACAGCAATAGAAAACGGCTCATGGCGATCACTTTTTCTAACATAAATGAATCAGGGGTTGTGCAAATCGTGAGGATGTTTGTCATCCGAACATTTTTTTGAAATGGCTTTTTTCGCACCTGACGAACCTTAACCATTTCAGCAAATTTCACTTTTTACACAACCCCGTGTTCATTTATGGGCACAAAATTTCAGTGCCCGGTAATGAATGATTAGTAGCCTGGGTTTTGCTTCAACTGCGGCGTACCGTTTACTTTGCTCAATTCGATCTGGACCGAAGGAAGCGGGTACAACCAGTGGCGGTCTTCAAATCCACCAGAAGATTGCAGGTACGTACGCTTGGTTTCTTCAACTGCAAGGTACTCGTTGTTGATGTAATCTTTTGCGATACCCCAGCGGCGAAGGTCGAAGAAGCGGTGTCCTTCAAGCGCAAGTTCGAGTTTGCGTTCAAAACGGACAGCATTCCGCGCTGCATCTTTATCAGACCACGGTGTGTCATAAGTACCTACCCGGTAAGTTGCCCAGGTGATGCCCGGGTCGTCAATATCCGTAGCGCCTCCGTCAGGGCCCTGAGCGCAACCGGCGGCTCTTGCCCGAACCATGTTGACCAACTCACGGGCTCTCTCTAAGCTTCCTACTTCAACTTCGCATTCAGCCAGCATCAGCAGTACATCTGCATAGCGGATAATGGGTGTGTTGATGGTGCTCAGTTGTTGGTTGCTCCAACTGCTTGCAGCGTTTTGGCCTGGTTCGTGGATGAACTTCTTCGCGCTGTATGGGCCGGCAAAAGCCCGGGCACGAATCCATGCCGGAGAGTGGTTTCCATAAACCAGGAAAGGCACATCGTCCCTGCCAACCGTCCAGTCTAAGCGAGGATCCACCGGGTCAGATGCCACCACGTCAGCATTGTTATAAGTAGTAATGAACGGCAACCCGTTTGCGTCTACCTTGTGAGAATTGACCAGGTTTTGTGAAGGCTGGTGGAATCCGCAGCAAGAGAAGGTGCCGCCGCCGTTCGGATACCTCAGGCGGTCTGCAAAGTTGCCGTTTTGGCCTTCTGAAGTACCGTCGTTTACAGAAGCCTGGATGGAAAACAGCATTTCCGATCCATTCTCGTTGACTTCTCTAAATACGTCGTGGAAGCAAGGTAACAGCGCATACCGGCCACTGTTGACTACATCGTCAAACTGCTCTTTGGCTTTTCCATAATCGCCTGTATAAAGCAGGGTTTTGCCGAGGTAGGCTTGTGCTGCTCCTTTTGTTGCCCGGCCAACAGCACTTTGCGTTTCCGGCAAATTGTTGATGGCATACTCGAAGTCTGCAATAATATTGGGAATAATGTTCTCCGTATTGGGCTTTCTGAAATCTTCATCCGCTTCTGTATAGTAAGGAACGTTCTTCCAGATTTTCCAGGCATCAAAATGGTAATGCCCTCTCAAAAAGCGGGCTTCAGCTTCGATGCGTTCCTGGTCTGTAATGTTTTCAGACTTTTTCATCAGCTTGATGGTGGCATTTGAGCGGGCAATGCCTTCATACAAAGCCTGAAATTTGATGTTAAAGTATGGGTTACCTGGTGCCCACTGAAACAGCTCAACTTGCTGAATTTCAAGTTGGTCGCCTGCTTCAGAGCCTTTATAGGCCTCATCAGATGGCACACTTCCCCAAACCCAGTTGCTACCAGCACCGCCCCAGGGAATTCCAAAGGTCCCCCAATCGTCGTTCCAGCCGTCAAGCATGGAATAGGCGGATATCAGTGTCGCCTCCACGCCTTGCTGGTTGCCTAAGGTACCTTCGTCAAGCGAAGCCTGAGGAGCCACCTCCAGAAATTCATCGGAGCAGGCTACAAACAGCGCTGTGATGAGCGCTATTCCAAGTATTGTGAACTTTATCTTTCTCATTTTTGTGCATTTTAAAATTAAAAAGACAGTTTAAGGGACTTGACTTAAAAAGCCGCATTCACTCCGAACATGAAAATTTTGTTCGCAGGATAGTTACCGAAGTCAAAGCCGTTCCACTGGTCGCCGTTGATACCATCCTGAATAGAGAAGTTCGATGGAGCCGGGTCAAGGCCTGAGTAACCAGTTAAAGTGAACAGGTTTTGCCCCTGAACATAAACACGCAGGCTGCTGAATGTCTTGCCCATTTTCGGGAAAGTATAGCCAATTTGCAGCGTTTTCAGGCGGAGATACGATGCGTCTTCCACATAAAAAGAGCTGGGTTGCTGGCTGAATGTGTCGTCAACATCAAGCAAAGGTGGTGGCTCCCGCTCCCCATTTGATCCTGAGTGGCTGTCGCCGCCCGAAGGCGGCAATGGCGGAGACAGTCCTGCGCCTGGTGATGGCGAAGGCCCTCCTACAGCTGATGCCAACGACGCCAACGCTGACGGGCAGGGCGACGCGGCTGGCGGTGAAGACGGTGATGTGACCGGGCCTGCGCTAGCGCCTGACCGCCGCTTTGCTCCAGCCCGTTCTGGCATGTCGGCATTCCTTGGTGGTGGGGGGCGCGAAGCGCTGCGCAGTGCGACCAAGAGCATGGTCAGCAAGGGCATGGGCGGCCCGCGACGAGCAGCCGCAACCATGCGAGCAACGGCCCAGGGGGCCGGCCAACTGGGGCAATTTCTTGCGTCCGCACGGGATGCCACGGACCCACGAGTTGTCGACTGGGTCCATCGGGTTCGCGCCCAGAACCTTTCAGCAAACGACCTCGTCCTGGAGGTGGTCAAAGAAGTTCTTCCGAACACAGGAAGTGTCGACGAAGAATCCATTCGGAACGCTGCGGCAGAAGCGCTTGGTCAGCTGTATGAGGTAGCCCCTGAAGTCGACATCTTCAATCTGACAGATGCACAAATCGGCGACCTCATCGGCTACATCGTCGCCAACGACCTATGTAATCGCGTTGACCTGCAACTGGGTCAAACATACGAGAAGCTTAAGTTCGACGCGCGGCAAATCCAGCTGTATCGGAACGACATCAAGGAATATGTCAACGCGCAAGTCAAGGTGGTTCTTGACCGACAAGGACCACGCGGGATTGACCATCAACGACTTGCCAGTGAAGTCTTGGCCTCAACCCTTGAGGTATTTGTCGAATGAAAGTTCTATGTACAACACCTGACTTCTTGCCTGCGCACCTCGATGCTGGAGAACTCGCATTTACCTACTTCAAGAGCGCCCGACGCCCTGGGGTTGGCACCATCGCGAAAGGATGGCGAGGTTCGTTGAAGCGGCGCGGGTTCGCACCGAGCGCTCAGGTCTGGGACTTCGTTCAGTTCTGCCTAGCAGTTTGCGCCGCCGACTTGGCCTGTCTTCGAAGCACGAGTGCGGATGGCTGGAC
>JABWAJ010000291.1 GCA_013361075.1 Saprospiraceae bacterium
GGTAAGTCTGCCACCGGCCACAGCAGAGGACCTCACCAATCCGCCCAAACTCGAGGCCGATATTGTTCTGATGCCGATTGAAGAAGGTCAGGTCGTTTTGCTGAACCATGTTTTTTTTGAACCCAATACTGCAAAGTTGAAACCTGCGTCTTATGCAGAATTGGACAATGTAGCTGAAATGCTGCTCCGTAGCCCGGGAATGACGGTCGAAATCGGAGCGCATACCCACGGCGGTATTTCACACGCGATGGCCATGCAGCTGTCTTCACAACGGGCGCGGGTACTTGCCGATTACCTCATTAGTAAAGGAATTTCCAAAGAAAACGTACCTTACCGGGGTTATGGAAAAATGATTCCGATTGCCTCCGACGACACCCCGGAAGGTCGGAAAATCAACCAGCGAATCGAATTGAATATCATTAAATTACAATAATGAATCAGGAGTTGTGCAAGCTGCACTTTGCCCATTCGCACAATCCTGCCGGAAAAATCATCATCCATGCTACCCTTTGTTTCAGAAAAAGTAATTGATGCCATTGGCGACGCGCTTGACAAAGAAGATGCTTATGAAAAAGCCATTGAAGAAATGGCGAATGAGCAGCCTGCAATTGTGGCGTTGGCTTTATCGGAAGATTTTCAGGTTTTTTCCGAAGAAGAGCGCGATTTTTTCCTCTACCTGGCCCTGATTATGTGGAAAGCTGCCTGCAAAGTAGGCAAACCCACCATCGCAACGCCCGAAGATATTGAGGCTGCCGAAGAGCGGAACTGGGCCATTCTGGAACAATCGTCCGGTACGACTTTTCACGACCGCCTGGATCCTTTTTTCGACAATCCCCTCCAGGAAGATTTGCTTGCATTCATTGAAGATGCTGTATCAGAAGACGAAGATGGGGAGGAAGGCATTGTCACCAAAGAAGGCCGCGAAGCGATGTTTGTCTCGTTGAAATCGGTGATGGACGTGCTGGTTGCGTGATTGATTCAGTGGGCAGTTTTTCAGTGGGCAGTTGGCAGGTGTGTTTCGTGTGGTATCGTATTGGGTGTTTAGGGATTGAAGTTTGCAGTTTTTCAGTGGGCAGCGGGTTTGATTGGGGGCAAGTCTTTCTCCATCCCGATACCAAAACTGCCAACTGAAAACCTGCCAATTGAACTACTCCTCTTCTCCCATTTGCCCTTCCTGGCGGAGGCGCTGGAAAATTTCATCCACACGGTACATTTCGTCTAAGGTATCGTCCATGAAAAAAGCAATGTCCGGCACGCGGCGCATTTGTTTGCGTACGCGGTGGGCCAAAGCCTGCCGCAGACGCACCTGCTCTTCCTGTAACTGAAGGATTGGTGCCTGTTTGTTTTCTGTATTGTAAATGCTGAGGTAAATTTTGGCGAGGCTCAAATCAGGCGTCATGCGCACCTGGGTGACCGTCACCATCACATCCCGGCCATAGATGTAGCCGCCTTCTTCCTGAAGAAGGATGCTGAAATGCCGCTTGATGGTTTCTGCGGTCTGCTTTTGCTTGATGGTTTCCATAGTAAAATTGCATTTCGGTAAAGCTCCCTTTGAAGGATACCGGGCGGCAAAGATGCACTTTTTTGGCCATTCCCGTGGTTTGATTTTACAGAATATGCCATTTGGTTTTTGCACCTTACCTTTTCCCGCAATGGATTCATCCGACAAGGGTGAATTTTCCTCCAAAAAATGAGGCTGAACTTTTGATAAACCACCACCTTCGGAAAAAAATTCACGCCTTTATGTTTCGATCCTTTCGAATTTCAGCGGGCATTGCCTTTCAAACCCTGCGTGCCAATGTTTTTCACACCATGCTGTCGACGCTGGGCATGGTCATTGGAGTCGCAGCTCTGGTTTCGATACTGGCGCTCGGAGACGGCATGGAAAAATTTGGGCGCGAGCAAGTTTCGGGAACCACTAACTTCCAGACCATTGTCGCCTCTCCCCTTACCCGGCAGGAAATTGACGGAGTATGGATTGCCAAAGACCACCCGCCGGTGCTGACGGAATCCGACCTTTCTTCTTTGAACCAGGCAATGAGTGGCCGTGCAAAACTGATGTTACAAACCAACCTCAGTGGCATGATGACTTTACAGGGAGATACCCTCAGAAAGCCGGCCCTCGTGGTTGCTTTTGCAGGCGATCTCACCATAAAAGAGGCCAAACTTGCGCACGGTCGGTTGTTCAGTCCGGAAGAGCTGGCTCAAAAAGAAGCGGTCATCATCCTTTCAGACTTCCTGGCAAAGAAGCTCTCCGGTGCAAAAAATACAGAGCGTCTGCTTTCCCGAAAGATAGTCTTTAACAATAAAACCATGCGCGTGGTTGGCATTCTGGCAGCCGACGAAAAAGACGAAACCCCGAGAGCTGCCATGCCAATGCACATGCTGGATTCCACTGAGCTGCACGCCAAACCGCCACAATTGATGGTAACGGCCAGCCATGTAGAAGAAGTGCCAGCTTTAAAAACTACTATGGAGCAATATTTTGATGCCCGGGTCGCCGGCGGCAAAGCCGGGTTTGAAATCATCACCAACGAAGCCCGGGTGGAGCAAATTAGTGAAGGCATTTTACTGTTCAAAATTGTGATGGGACTCATCACCGGCATTGCCATTCTGGTCGGTGGCATCGGCGTGATGAACGTTCTGCTCATGTCCGTAACCGAACGCACCCGCGAAATTGGGATCCGGAAAGCCAGTGGTGCCAACCGCCGCGATATTTCTCTGCAATTTCTAACAGAAGCACTGGCCATTTCCCTGACCGGTAGTTTGGCCGGATTTGTTCTGGGAATGGCCCTGACGCTTGGGGTAACGCCAATAATCCGCTCGCTGACAAAAATTCCGTTCTATGCTGCATTTGACTACCGTTCCTTAGTCGTTGTCGTCATTGTTGCGATTCTGGTAGGCATTATTTTTGGCGTTTATCCTGCCCGGAAAGCTGCCCGCCTGACGCCAGTGGAAGCAATCAGGCATGAGTAGGATAATTTTGAGGATTTGAAAATTAGCACCACATGCATTACGAACAACAATTTCTGGAAGCGCTTATCGCCGAAACGAAGCGCCGTTTGATGGATGAATCCGTACCAAGGATCAAAAAATGCATTGCACAATTAAGCGAACCGGAAATCTGGTACCGGCCCAATGACCACTCCAACAGCATCGGCAACCTGATTCTGCACCTGTGTGGGAATGCACGGCAATGGATTGTGTCAGGGCTGGGCAAAGCGCCCGACCACCGGATGCGGCAGGCAGAATTTGATGAACGCGGCCCTATACCTGCACATCAAATGCTGGAAGACCTTGACAACGTGATGGCAGAAATTGAAGCCGTATTGAATCGTCTAACACCGGAAGATTTGCTGAAATTGCATCCGGTTCAGGTTTTTGAAGAAAGTGGATTGAGCATTCTGGTACATGTAGTGGAACATTTTTCCTACCATACAGGGCAGATTACTTTTGCCGTTAAGGCCATGAAAAACATGGATATGGCTTATTACGGCCAGATAAATCTTGAACGGAAAGGCGCTTGAGGGCAATTTTTGGGAAGTGCAGAAAAGTTAGGCGAGGCCAGCCAAAAGAATGAAGGGCAATCTTCCCGGCCTCGCCTGAAACGCAATTAGCGCACGTTCATAAGCGGTTGATTAATGAGCGCAACTACCTGCCGGATACGACCAATTTTGGCCAGATCAGCCTGGTAGTACATCCCGTCATGACTGGCTTTCTGCAGCACAATTCCGCTTGTACCAAGGGTAGTCAGCAGACAGTCAAGGGCTCCAGCATCTAAGCGTGTTTGTACGAGCAAATCCAGTTCGGTAGCGGTTTGGTGCTCCAACAAAAAATCCATCACCACGCTCCCTGTTTCGTTCGACATAGCTTCTAATGCAATAATAGCCTGGTCAACCTTGTTGGTAAAAACGTTGTCAAAAAAGTTCCAAGTGTTCATCATACGGGTAGAAAATTATAATAATTCAGAAATAATCCAACTGATGAATTTGGAATGTAGATACCTCTCGTTTTATTTTTTGCTTGAAACCGGATGGGAAAAATCAAAATTGGGAGCGATGTATGATTCTACGGAGGAGGTCTGATTTAGTTGCACCGTATCCGAAAAAAATTCGGATCTTAATGAAGCGCATTGTTAAACTACCCTTATGTCAACCCCGTAGAATCTATTTTTTTGTTTTACCAATTCCGGCGTCCTCTCTTCTGAACAACTCAAATCTCAATTAACCCGGTATTCCAGCCCTAACTTAGCTATTTCAGTAATGAATTCGCTGGTTGCATGCACTGTTCGTTCTTTTGAGACCATGTTCAGTCGGAGGCGGTTGGTTTTATCTGTTAGCTCCATGCGCAAGCGGTGTTTGCCCTTGTAACGTTTGCACAGGTCGTCCAAATGTTCCACCATCTCCGGCGTCAGGGCATCGAGGGTGATTTTCAGCGTAATGGATTCGGTAAGGCTTTCGCCGATGCCTTCGAGAAGCCTGGCTTCTTTCAGTTTGAATTCCAGTTCATCGCCGCGCCAACCACGCTGAAAAGAACCTTTGATAAACAAAGCTTTGCCCGGCTCAAAAAGGTGCTTGAATTTTTGATAATCGTCGCCAAACAGCCGCAATTCCAGTTTACCTGCATAATCGCTCAACTCAAAAATTCCCCAGCCATTGCCGTTTTTACTAACGGCATGTCGTACGGAAGAAACCATCCCGGCCAAATTCAGCGTAGCTTTTTGCTGGTGCTGATCCATTTGGTCTAAGGAACAGGTGACAAAGTGATTCACCTCAAGGCGGTAATCGTCGAGGGGGTGGCCGCTGATAAAAATCCCGGTGACTTCCTTTTCGCGGGTCAGGCGTTCAATGAGGCTCCAGGGAGGGCACTTGGGTGGTGTGGGTTCCGGAATCATGCCCTCATCCGAAGCGCCAAACAGTGAACTGGAAGCCATGGCCCGCTGCGACTGGTAAGCGCTACCGTAGCGCATGAGGTGTTCCAGATAGGTATCGTATTTTTCGGAGGGCGCAAAGTACTGGGCGCGGTGCAGGTCCTGAAAACTATCGAAAGCACCGCCCAGAGCCAGGCCTTCGGTCACTTTTTTATTGATGGCGCCCGAGCTGAGCCGGCGCACAAAATCGTAGATGCTCAGGAATGGTCCGTTTTTTTCGCGTTCGCGCAGAATTTCTTCTACAGGCCCCTCTCCCACCCCTTTCAATGCAGATAAACCAAAGCGCAGTTCGCCTTTTTTGTTGGCCGAAAAATCGGAAATACTTTCGTTCACATCAGGGCCGAGTACCGGAATGCCCATGCGTTTGCACTCCTGCAGAAAAAAGGTGATGTCGGACAGGTTGCTTTTGTTGTGGGTAAGTACGGAGGCCATGAACTCAGCCGGATAATGCGCTTTGAGGTAGGCCGTGTGAAAAGCGACCAGGGCATAGCAGGTTGAGTGCGATTTGTTGAATGCATAGGAGGCAAACGCTTCCCAGTCTTTCCAGATTTTTTCCAGTGTTTTCGCCGGGTGGCCGTTGGCAGCACCACCTTCGACAAATTTGGGATACATGGCATCCAACACCGACTTTTGCTTTTTTCCCATTGCTTTGCGCAAAACGTCGGCCTGGCCTTTGGAAAAGTTGGCGAGTTTTTGCGAAAGCAACATCACTTGCTCCTGGTAGACGCAATTGTGTACGATTACATTGTTGGCGACGAAGTTATGGATGCCTTCCACCGTTATGTCATACACCAATTCTTTGCCTGCAGGTTCGATGTATACTATTTCTTCCCAACGGACATTTAGGCTGCGTGATACGCTTGGTAACGGCAATTGTTCTGCCAGGGATGAAACAGCTTGAATGGCGATGCGAGGCTTTTTATGATTTTTAGGTAATAAATGCTGCCGGTCAAACCCATACTCCGTTTGTAGTTTTCGACTAGAGCCCGGCCATACATATCTCAATGCTTCTATCAGAAGCGTTCGATTTATAGTATCCTTCGTTTCTACCCCGCTAAAATTCCGGCTGGGCATAGCCTTTGCAACCAAATAAGGCGCAATAGTTTCAGCGAACGCTTTCAGATCATAAACAGTGATCTGATAAGCTGTCATTTTCTCATTGCGGCGATTGTTGAAATATTGAGATTCGTAAATCGTGGAATAAATGCCCAGCCGCAGCAGTAAGGTTCGGACATCATGCGCCAAGCGGGTAGAAATGGTCTTAAAATGGCAAAGTTTTTCACCAATATAGCCATCACAATCCCATAAGGAAGCTAAGAAGAAAGCAATGTCTTGCTGATTCAGGCCAAATACGAAATCCGGAACAAATTTTTCATCAGAACGACAGCCACCAGTTTTGGTTTTCAAATTCCAGCCCCGTAAAGCTGCAACTAAGCTGTTGGTTTGGTGGTAATGCGTTTTGTCTGTACCTGCCACCATTACCCGGGTAACACCCCGAACTTGTTGTAACGTGCGTGGTTGTATAGAATCAAAAGTGCCAAGACTTTCCTGATAAGCTGCTATCAGACGAGCATCTTTTGAAATAAAATCTGCGGTAGATCCCTTAGCGGAAAGCGAACCGTCTGCCAGCAAAAAGGCAAGTACACGCAATTGATCCCGATCACCGGTTTGCTCTTCTGAAACGCTCAGCTGCCGAGGGGTGGCAATATAATCGCCGGGGTGTAATGCTCCTATCTCGATCCAGCCTTTTTCAGTCAGCACCTGATGATCAGGAGTAAGTTTCAGGCAGGCGCCACTGCGTAGCTTCACTTCAAGAACCTCGCGTGTACCATTACAGACCCAGTGCGTCATTCGGGCACGTTGAGCCCGCAGGTTTTCATCTACCCCCTGCACATAAAAGTCTCCTGCGCTGCTTCCTAACTCATCTATCCGGATCCGTGCCCCAGTGGTGGCATCGAAGACCAAAGTATCCCCGGAAAGGCATACCCCATAAGTATCTTTCAAGTATCCCTCCATTGCGGGCAAATCGTACGTAATCGGCTCGCGGCCCAATTTCCGCGCGATGAACGTAGGGATGTATTCCAGCGGCCCCGGACGGTACAGGGCGTTCAGGGCTATCAGGTCTTCCAGGCGGCTGGGGCGGGCCTCTTTCAGCATGCCCTGCATGCCGCGGCTTTCAAACTGGAACACCGCCTC
>JABWAJ010000292.1 GCA_013361075.1 Saprospiraceae bacterium
TTGCCCCTTGCCAACTTGCCAATTTGCCTCTTGCCCTCTTAACCAACCGCCTCCTGCTGATAATAAATCCTCGAAAAAGGAGGGACACTTTGGGTAATCCAGGCATTTCCGCCGATAATGCTGTCGTGGCCAATTACCGTTTCGCCGCCGAGAATGGTAGCACCGGCATAAATAACCACGCGGTCCTCAATGGTAGGATGGCGTTTGGTTTTGGCCATTTCCTTTTTTACACTTAGGGCACCTAAGGTGACACCGTGGTACAATTTTACCTGGTTGCCGATGACAACCGTTTCTCCAATGACCAAACCGGTTCCGTGGTCAATGCAACAGCGCTCTCCAATCCGGGCGGCAGGATGGATGTCAATTCCGGTACGGTTGTGGGCATGCTCGGTCAGGATACGGGGGATCAGGGGTACGCCAAGCTTAAAAAACTCGTGTGCCAGCCGGTATACACAAATGGCATAAAATCCGGGATACGTGCGGATGACTTCTGTTTGACTGGATGCGGCAGGGTCGCCGGAAAGAATGGCTTCTGCGTCTTTCAGCAACAAGGCGTGAACACCGGGCAGTGCATCGAGGAAAGCTTTTTCTGCCTCTTCAACCGGGATGGTCAGCGAAGGACCAACGGCTTCCAGCAATTCGTACAACTCCAGCTTGCTGTCGTTGTAATGCTGCCTGAATTCGCGCAGGCTGCGGTAGTCGTGTTCTGCCAATTCGGGAAACAACAACTTGAGTAGGCCATCTAACCAGTCGCACACCATATCCGGTGACGGAATGGCAGGGGCACTGCGGTGCGCAAGGTAAAGTTGTTCGATAAAGCGATCTTCCATGCCAGTATGTTCAGCAATGACTCATTCAGTAATAGGGATATTTGGTATAACGGATAAATCCTGATTTGGGTTGTCTTCCGGCTTTCTTCTGTTTTATACAAAATTATCCCGCTTTGTTTGGGTCTCATGGATGAATAGGTTTATTTTTCGTCAAAAATAAATCGCATCGAAACGACGACCATCCACGCACGGGGTAAATTGTTGTTAACAGCCGAATATTTTGTGCTGGACGGCGCACTGGCGCTGGCACTTCCTACAAAATTCGGACAAAACTTTGTCTTTCAACAAACCGAAAGCCATACTGCTCCAATTCACTGGCAAAGTTTTGATCATGCAGGCCAATGCTGGTTCGAGGGCATTTTCAAACAAGACGGTACGTGCCTGCAAGCGTCTGATGCGCCCACTGCCGAACGGTTGACCCAGATTTTTCAGGCAATTCATCAATTGACAGGCCAGCCATTTTTTGCCCCGGTGCACATTGAGGCCCGACTCGAATTCCCCCGTTATTGGGGACTTGGCAGTAGCTCAACTCTTATTGCAGCGCTCGCCCAATGGGCGGGAGTAGATGCCTTTCAGTTGCTTCAGGCAACTTTTGGAGGCTCCGGGTACGACATCGCCTGCGCTTTCGCCGACGCGCCCATTCTATACCAGCGTCGTGACGGGCAACCAAACTGGGTGACCTTCCCCTTTGCACCGCCTTTTCACAGGGAGTTGTATTTTGTCGGACTTGGTGCCAAACAGAATAGCCGGGAAGGCATTGCCCGCTACCGGGCCCGGAATTCTGCTGCCAATATTGATGCCCTGCGCGCTTTTAGTACACTGACCGCAGATGTTGTGTGCGCAACAACACTGGAAGATTTTGAGCGCTGTATCCATGAACATGAACAATTGGTGTCGAAAATGCTGGACTTGCCGGTTGTGGCAACCCGCTATTTTTCAGATTACTGGGGAACGGTCAAATCGCTGGGTGCCTGGGGCGGCGATTTTGTGCTGGCCACCAGCCGGGCTGGATTTGACGAAACGGCACAGTACTTCGCACAACGGGGGTATCCGGAGGTGTTCCGTTATGGGGATATGGTGATTTGGGGTGAACGCTAATGATCCGGGGCAAATGATGATCCGGGGCAAATGATGATTTGCCCCTACTTGGGGGTGCGGGACATTTTTTGGACAATACCCGGTTCAATTTTTTCCGCTTTGGCCATGTACAGGGCTGCTTGTTCTGCATTCCCACCATATTGGTACGAGATGCCGAGGTTGTAGTTGGCCATAGCGTCTTCGGGTTTTTGAGCCAGTGCTTTTGCAAAAAACTCAATGGCTTTCTCAATATTGCCCATGCTGCCGTAAGCAACCCCTAAAAGCCGGAGCGTTTCGTATTCGTCGGGGCGGGTTTCGTAGGCCTTTTCAATGAATTCCAGTGCTTTACGTGGATTTTTCTCTGTTTCTCCATAATACAAACCTGCCTCCCGGTAGGTGATACCAAGATTGTCGGTCGCTTCTTTGTAAACAGGGTCTATGAGCAGGGCCATCTTGTAGCTGGCAATAGATTTTTCATATACCTTCAGGTTGTTGTAGCAATTGCCCAGCAGCAGGTACGCGTTTTTATACTGTGGGTGAATGCGCACGGCATTCTCTAAGTGTTGCACAGCTTCGTTCAGCATCTCCATCCGCTTCGTTTCATTTTTCTCTTTAGTAGACTGAACATAAAGTTCGCCCCCAACGGCGTTGCAGAGTTTTGCGCTGTTTTTGGAAACGGCAATATCGGTGGTGAATAAGGTCAGGTTGTCTTTCCAGACCGGATTGCGCAGGATGGTTTGGAGGCCAAAAAGAAAAATGACTCCGGCCAACAGGCTTAGGGCCGGGGTTGCGCCCCATCTGGTGTGTGCACGGTCGAGCAACACCGCAACAGCAAGGGCAAATCCTGCGGAGGGCATAAAAATCAGACGCTCGGCCATATTGGTGCCCACGGGGAAAAAGAGGTTGGAAACAATGGACAACGTCAGGAGGTAGAACAGAATGCCATAGCTGACCAACTCTTTTTTCAACAACCCAATGACAGCATAAACTGCCAGACCAATGTGAAGTAACATACTTACGGATACCTGCCACTTTTCCCAGTTCATGATCTCCACATGGCGCGGATAATAATCGTGGGTCAACGGGTGCGGGTAAACGAGCAACCGCAGGTATTCGCCCAGTGTGTAAATGATGGTAGCCAGCTGTTCGCCATAAGAAAACTGGACATAATAGCCCCTGTCGCTATATTTAAGAAAAGGATTGTTCATCAACTCCATGGGCGGCTTGCCGGGAGGTGGCACGATGGAAAAGCGTATGGCCAAAAAGAGCACAGTTGCTGCCACTACAGGCACCGTAAGCTTGGCTATGGACGAACCTTTGGCATTGGTAAAATAATAAAATGTCAGGGGCAAAACGGCCAGGAATGTAATGGCATTTTCTTTGGACAACAATGCCAGGAAAAAGGAAACCCCACCCAGTAAATGCCATCTGAGTGCACCTGATGGCTGCTCATGAGCTTTCAGGGCACACCAAACTGCCGCCAGGCTACCCAGCAGGGCGATGATTTCATCGCGACCCTTGATGTTGGCAACGACTTCGGTATGTATCGGGTGAGCAGCAAATATAAGTGCTGCCACAAAAGCAATGAATCCGGCGCGGTCGGCATTGGTTTTGAACAGGAAAAGCTGCCGCAGCAGGGCAAACAGCACCACAACCGTCAGCATGTACCAAAGCACATTGAAGAGGTGTCCGGCAAAAGGTTTCAGCCCGAACAGCTGCACTTCAACAGCAAACATGGCAGGAGTCAGCGGGCGGTAACGACCTCCGGCTACCAGTGCGGCTTTGCCTTCTTCTTTAAAAAAACCATAAAAAGTATCGTATTGGAAAAGCCCCGGAATACCGGAAATGCCTTTCTGCGTAAACATGTTGTCGGTAATGACAATCGCGTCATCTAAGGTATAGTCGTGCCCAAGCGTATTTGCGTAAAGCAAAAAACTGACCGCAGCTAAAATTGCCGCCAGCCTCAACGGGTTGGAAAATTTCCCGACTGGCGCGGGCAGGGCGGTATTCGCCGCAGGCGTCTGAGGTTGCCGCTTGTTTTGCTGTTTGTTTTTTGCCATTGCATTATTGCTTGTTTAAAAAATAGTAATTGCCAGTCGGGGTAGAAAATTTTCCGCCCCCTATCCTAAAACCAACCCTTCCCCCTGTCGGAACGCCTTATAACGACCCTTACTGAAATGGGTGCCATTGAATACCCTGGTTTTGCGCAATTCGTGGCGTTCTTCTTCGGGCAACTGGTTGAAATCACTGCAAAGTTGAGAACAACAATGCTTGTATTTTTCAGCACAGGCCGGGCACTGGATGAACAGGATGTGGCAGGCGTCGTTGGCACAATTCACGTGCGTATCACAAGGTGCGCCGCATTGGTGACAATGGGCGACGACTTCAGGGCTAATGCGTTCGCCCATGCGCTCGTCGAAAACAAAATTTTTCCCGATGAACTTGTTGGGCAACCCCAATTCCTGGCATTGACGGGTATATTCGATGATGCCGCCATCCACCATGAAGACATTTTTGAACCCCCGGTGCAGGTAGTACGCACTGGCTTTTTCACAGCGAATGCCCCCGGTGCAGTACATGACAATATTGGCGTCTTTGTTTGGTTCAAGCAGCGCTTCCACTATCGGCAATGCTTCCCGGAATGTTTCTACATCGGGCCGGATGGCATTTTCATAATAGCCAACCTCGCTTTCGTAGTGGTTACGCATGTCGATCACAATGGTATCCGGATCATCTGTCAGGCGGTTGAACTCGGCTGCGCGCAGGTGTTTTCCCCGTTTTGTCACGTCAAACGACGCATCATCCAATCCATCTGCCACGATTTTGTCGCGGACTTTAATTTTGAGTTTGAAAAATGATTTCCCATTGTCATCTACGGCAATATTAAGCCGGATGCCTTCCAGAAATGGAATGGCGTAAATGTCTTTTTTGAACGCTTCGAAATTTGCAGTCGGTACAGAAATCTGGCCATTGATGCCCTCTTTGGCGACATAAATGCGGCCCATGACGCCCAATTGGCTCCAGCGCAGGTACAAATCGTCGCGGAAGCGCTGTGGGTCCTCAATATTCCAATACTGGTAAAAAGACAGCGTGGTGCGCGCTTCGGTGCTTTGTTGCAGGCGCGCTTTCAACTCCTCGCCGTTGAAGATGTTGTAAAGCCGTGGCATGTGTTTTGACAGATATGTTAGCAAATGAGGCAAGGTGTAAAGTTGCCCGCTGACAGCTGGTACATTCGTAACCAAATCGCCGCAAAAGTAATGCTTCCCGCGCTGCCTTTGGGCTTTTAGAGGGAAAAACTTATTTTTGAAGAAAATACGGGAGTATGGTAGCTGCCAATGCCTTGGAAAAGAAAAAAACAAAAAAACGTGCAATTCCGGAGTCTCTGGTTTATGAATATCTGGACGGTAAGCTCATTTACCGCAAAGGATATAAAGAGGTGTTGAATAAAAAGAAAAAATTGGAAGAAATCATAGGGACGAGCGGATTGCAATCGGTGATCCTATCCTATTTGATGGAAATGCTGTTTTTAAAAATTGACAAAAAACAATATTGGGTTTTATCCAATGAAATTGGCACACATATCGCCCACCGCGAAAATCCTGCCTCCGACATCGGTATTTTTGAAAAAAGCGTCCTTACCCCAAACAAGGTTACGACAAAATATGTAGATGTTCCTGCCAAAGTTTTCATTGAAGTTGATATTCGGGCAGCTCTGGAAGATTTGAGCGAAACCGGGTATATAAGCCTTAAAACGAATAAGTTATTGGATTTTGGTGCCGAAAAAATCATCTGGATTTTATCCGAAACACAACAAGTCATTGTTGCTGAAAAAGGCGCAAAAAACTGGTTGTGGATGAATTGGAGTGAATCCATAGAATTAGTAGAGGGGATTGAAGTGAATATCGGTGCTTACCTGCAGGCAGAAGGCATTGACCCAAAGGCAATCACGGAATAGCTCTGAAATCAGGATTTGGCATTCGCAAGGTCACTAAGCGGGTAATCCAGTCCTGTGTTTCCCCTGGTTCTTTTCGTCCGGCACTGCGCAGCCTTCCTGGGGTACGTGTTTGGATAGGGGAGGGCAGGTCGTTCAACAAGAGTGGCGTCACATCAAAAAACTCGGTATTGGCGATGAGTTTGAGGCGCGTCAGGCTTTCCGGGAGGTTTAATTCCTTTACCTGTGCTTCGTAAGTGAGCGGAATGGTCTTTCCCTCAAACGTCCAGATACTTTCGCCGGGTTTTAGTTTGGACACAGAAGGTTTCAACAGGGCACCATCCGAGCCAAAATTCATGGACAAGTACAACAAGGCAACATGGAGGTCGCGGGAGAAGCGGTTGGTTAGCCGGATTTTGATGCGCCCGCCTAAATTGCCGTCGGCCTGGCGTTCATAAGCCAGCTTTACTTCCTCACCTTCAATGGGCAACAAAGATTCCCCCGTTGCTTCTGCTTTGAAAACTTCAATTTCGATAGAATTCGGTTTTAACAACCGCGCTTGACCTCCATGGTATTCGTTGCGCAATTCTTTTACAAATTCCCAGCGCGCAATGTGTTGCAGCCAGTCCATAGCCAGCCCTGCCTGCCCCGCTTCAAATCCCCGGATTACTGGCGTGATGGGCCTCCGGATCGGGTCTTCAGGCTTGGTTAGGGTGTAGGCATTACCGGCAATCACCAGGGTGTAATCCGCGTCTTTTTCATCTGCTGCACGCACGAGGCTGGTACCTGCTTCCTGCCAGGCTTGTTCTGCGAGTTGCAGACCGGCTTTTTCATCAGTTTTAACGTCGAAATAAACAGCCAGTTGCGCAGCGAGCAATCCTGCCAACGGCGCTTTGTACAAACCCTGCTCATCGGGTGCATCGCCGTCAAAATGCAGTTCAATCCGGTCATTGGTTGTTTTTCCGATTCGGGCCTTGAAGGTTTGCTGTCCATTCTGACTCAGTACGGCCAGGGTTGTAATCGCCGGGGAAATTGCCGTGCTGTATCCCAATTCCAGGTACCAGCCAATGCCGGCCCGGTAAAGGACGTTGCCATAGAGGACTTCGCCGGGGGTGCCTTTGCGATCCAGAAAATAATGAAACAATTCGTCCGGATGGCCCGACGCAGCATAAATGCGGGGTGTTTGGCGGTAGTTGTTTTTGAGCATGCCACGCACCCGGCTTTCTAAATTGTAGTAACTGACATTGCTTTCAGCGCGTTTTAAAACGTCAATCAGG
>JABWAJ010000293.1 GCA_013361075.1 Saprospiraceae bacterium
CGCTTATCCGCACCAGTTATCGGGCGGGCAAAAACAGCGCGTAATGATCGCCATGGCACTTTCCTGTAAGCCCGATATCCTCATTGCCGATGAGCCAACAACAGCGCTCGATGTTACTGTACAACAAACCATTCTTTCGCTGCTCAGCGAATTGAAACACAAATACGGCCTCTCCATCATTTTTATCAGCCACGACCTTGGAGTCATTGGCCGGATTGCCGACCGGGCTTTGGTGATGTACCGGGGAAAAATCGTCGAGCAGGGTACTGTCGATGAGCTTTTTCAACATCCGAAGCATCCCTATACCAAAGGCCTGCTGGCCTGCCGCCCTCCATTGAATCGCCGAATGAGCCGCTTGCCGGTTGTGGAAGATTTCATGGAAGTAATCCCTTCCCCGGATGGCGCGCAACTGCTGGAAAAAACGGGCGCAGAGGAGCACCTGGCCTCTCTTACCCAGGACCTGAGCACCTACCAAACGCGCCAAACCCTGCTCCGGCAACAACCCGCTCTGCTTTCGGTAAAGAACCTGAGTGTCTGGTTTCCGGCATCAAAAAACTGGCTTGGGCAAACCCTTACCTGGATAAAAGCGGTGGATGATGTCAGTTTTGAAGTCTTGCCCGGAGAGACACTCGGGTTGGTCGGCGAGTCCGGATGCGGAAAAACAACACTGGGGCGGGCGTTGCTGCGTTTGTTGCCCGCCCGAAGCGGCCAGATTCTTTTTGATGGAAAAGACCTCTGCACTTTGGAAGAGGAACCCTTGCGTCGTATCCGGAAAGACATTCAGATCGTTTTTCAGGATCCCTATGCTTCGCTCAATCCCCGGCTGACCATCGGACAAACCCTGATGGAGCCGTTAGTCCTGCATGGCATAGGCCATAGTGCTGCCGACCGGAAAGAACGGGTTCTCGCATTGTTGCAATCCGTTCAGCTTGGGTCTGAATATTTTAACCGCTATCCACGGGAGTGTTCGGGCGGGCAACGGCAACGGGCAAGTATTGCGCGCGCGTTAGCCAGCGAACCCCGGTTTATTGTTTTTGATGAATCTGTCTCGGCACTTGATGTTTCCGTGCAGGCCCAGGTGCTGAACCTGCTCATGGCCTTGCGCGAAGCCAACGGCTTTACCTGTGTTTTTATCTCTCACGATCTTTCTGTCGTCAAGCTCATGAGCGACCGCCTTTTGGTCATGCACGAGGGGCAAATTGTAGAATCCGGTGATGCCGAAGAGGTATATGCCCATCCAAAGGCCCAATACACCAAACAACTCATCGGGGCCATTCCAGGATAAGAGCAAGGAGGCAAATTTTCAAAGGCTGGTTGTGTCGTTGCCCATTTGCAAATTTGCCTGCTTGCCTGTTTAATAATTACCGGGCCACACAAAATCTCCGTGCCGCAGTTTTTCTGCCATCGGCTTCGATCTGATAAAAATAGACTCCGCTTTCCCAGCCAGAAAGATCAATCCGCAAGGTTTGTTTGGGGGCCATGCCATTTATCGGTTGGTGCCAAACCTGCTGTCCCAACGCATTCAGCACAACAAGTTTTCCTGAATTGAATACCGCGTCATTGGCTTTTTCAATGGATACAAGTGTGTAATTTTGTGCAGGGTTGGGAAAGTTCTGCGCCATCCGGAATTGAGTGGCAGGCAATGACTGAACCGAAGTTAGCAAACTATCAGTGAGGAAAATTGATACATCATCAAAATAAAACCCGTCCCGGGTGTTAAATCCGTCCGAAATCAGTGAAAAAGCAACAGACAACTGGTCGCCTGGTTGAACGTAAGGCGTCAGGTCGATTTCTTCAGCTACCCATTCCTGATTAAGGCCATCATAAACCGGTAAACCAACGCTTTGGAATTGCCCGCCGGTAGTGGTGTATTTTCCACAAAGCGGAATATAATCGCCGCCGTTGACCGAAATGAGTACCTGAGCATAGTCATAAGCCGGCTCTATATCCCAACGCGCCCTGAAAAACAAAAATGCCCGGTCAAAATCGGTGAGGGTGAGAGGGGTGCCCAGTTCAAGAAAACTCGATGCATTGTTGTCGTAATCTTGTGACGGAGAATCCGTTATGCTGGTCGGGAAAGAAAAATAAGATTCGCCCGTGAGTCCCCACTGGCCGGTGGCAGGTTCCCAGTTTCCGAGGGTATTGCTTTGGTCTTCAAAAACCGGCGGTGAGATCATGAAGAAACAGCGAATGGTATCCTGTTTGGCGTATTGGCCATTGTCGAGGGTCAGTAAAAAAAGGACTTCGTCTCCTTCTTTTAAATTGCTGCCGTCGAGGGTGTACGCGATGGCGTTTTCCAGGGTTTCATACGGAGCGGGTTGCAATACGCTGGGGCTTCCCGCAGCAATGATATTATCGCTGATGGGAGAAAGGGAAACGGTGAATGGGCCATCGGCCAGGCCATAGCGTTTGAGTTTGAAAGTAATTTCCCCTTCAACAGCCGTAAGTGCCGAACTATTGGTAGGTTTTAGTCTACCGTATCGGTGGGGGAGAGCAGCAGCAGTTAAGCTCATGAGCATGGTTGCTTTGCAATTCTCTATGATGCTCGAAACAGGTGGCCAGAACCCTTCAGTGCCCACTTCAGGCGTCATGGAATACGTGCGGGGCTTCAGGACAAATTCGCCGTACATCCAGTCGTCGGAATTCCCGTTTACAACATAGCCCACCGTTTCTGTTCCGGTGCCTGCCCGGAAATTATTTTGCAGCGTCATGGCTTCCGCAAAAGCGTCAAAAGTAACCGCTTCGGCCGTTGGGGTATCGGAATAGCCCCATGGATAAACTAAAAGGTTGCCGTAGGTATGGTAATTCAGTGCGGTGATGAATTTGCGCTGGTAGCAAAAATCTCTTACGGCTTTTGTTTCTGGTTCTGAAAACGGGCCGGTGCCGCGATAAACTGATGACGGTGGGGTGTAGGATGATCCAATATTGTCAAACCCCCACTGGTAGCCGTAGTTGCGGTTCAGGTCAACGCCGTAGGTGTTGTCGTAATTGAGTTTCCGGTTTTTGCGCCAAAGTCCCCCGCCGGCAGGATTGGTCAATTCATTGTAAATATAGCCATCGGGATTTACACAGGGAATAAAATACAATGCGGTATTGTTTAGCAAAAACTGAATTTCAGCATCTGTATCATAGTTTTCAAGCAGGTACCACATGAAAAAAATAAGTGCAGAAAGGCCTCCCGGCTCCCGTGCGTGGTGTAATCCTGTATAGAGCACTTCTTTCTCCTGAGGCTCTACCGTATTGGGATTGTCGGTAATGCGAAGCCAGTAAATGGGGCGTCCTTCTACACTCTGGCCATTTTCGATCGGCGCTTTTACACTAACAAGCTGCGGGTATCGGGCTGCCATGCTGTCTAAAATGTCCAGCATTTCCTGATACGTAAAATAGCCGGCCATGGAACCGAGGGCAAACTGCGATGGCGTTTCATAAGGGTAGCGTTCCTGAGCACCGGGGCACTCATTTGGTGGGTTTCGGGAGTTAATGGACTCATTTTGAGCGATGTAATGTGCCTGCACATCTTCAATCAACACTTCTGTCTGAAACCCGGCTGCCCGGATATGAGCCAATTCTTCTGCTGAGAAGTCGCTGATGAAAAAACGACCGATGGCAAGTTCGCCATGAGTAACATCAATTCCCAGTCGTGCCAATTGGAATACATTGCGCTCGTTTAACAATATTTTTACCCGCGAATAAGCCGCCTGCTGCGAAAAAACTGGCAAACAGCTGAGGTAGAAAAAGAAGAAAAGTAAAGTTGCTTTTTTCATGAGTTTAGCTGATTTGAATACATGGACACAGAGCGTTGGTTGTCTGGCTACGGATTCACACCCCGTATCTGATCGTGGAGCAAAGATAATAACCTGACTCATCAATGTTTCAATGTGGAGATTTTCTGTCAGCCAACATTCAAAAAGTGGCTTATGCTGTTGGGGTTATCAGAAATATGTAACTTTCGCCTCAACTTTTAACTAATTTATACTCATGATAAAACAATACCTCCTAAGCGCTTTTGCCGGTTTCTGTTTTATTGCGGCGGCTCCTGTAACAGCCAGCGCACAACCGGCTTGTCCTGATGGGCAGTCTTCCATCATTGTCAGCATTAGAACAGATGGTTACGGTTACGAAATATCATGGTCGGTAGTTGGGGCTTCAGGCACCGTTTACCACCAGGTTAATCCACAAACTTACGCCAACAATACCCTCTATCAGACCCAGGTTTGTGTGCCGGCTGAGGAGTGTGTGACCATCAATATCCGTGATACTTATGGCGATGGCATTTTAGCTCCCGGATATTTCAACATCACCGTAAACGGCGAACTGATAGCCAGTGGCGGAACCAATTACAATTACTCATTTGTGACAACATCCGGATGTACGGACGGACAAATCTGCAATCTCGCAGATACCATAACCGAAGGTATCCATCAGACTGCATTTGATGAACACTGGTATGTATTCATTCCGGATTCAACGGGTTCTTATCTGGTTTCTACCTGTGAACTGGCTGACTGTGACACCAAAATCTGGATTTACGATCAATGCCCGGCGAATGGAGGCGCAGATGACAATACAGGCACCGTTTTTTATGACGACGATAAAGGTGGCTGTGCTCCCCAGGCAACTCTGACCGGGTATTTCGAAGCAGGCCAGGTGTATTACATCCGGATTGGCGACAACGAAAACAACTGCGCTGACACCCTATCGTGGGAAGTGCAGTACCTCGGGCCGATCATTGGTTGTATGGATCCTAATTCCTGTAATTTCAACCCATTGGCATCCGTAGATGATGGTTCCTGCTTGCCGCAAACGCATCCGGACTGTCCGGAGGGGCCGGACTTGCTGGTGCACCAGCAAACCCTGGCAAACAGCATTTACCTGACAACAATCAATTCTACCGACCCGTGCTTAGTTGCTGAAGGGTGCCTTCGCGGCTACGGCCAGCGGGACATCATCCGCTTCTCTACCCGGATTGACAACATTGGGCAGGAAGATTATTTCATTGGTGTTCCTTCTCTGGGCAATACACAATTTACCTTCGACAACTGCCACAACCATTTTCATTACGATGGCTATGCCGAATATTTGCTTTTTGACAACGAAGGCAATTCCAACCCGGTAGGTTATAAAAATGGTTTTTGCGTCCTCGATTTATTCTGCCCCAACGGTGGCCTCGCCAAATATGGCTGTGGCAATATGGGCATTTCGGTTGGCTGCGCCGATGAATACAGCTCCGGTCTGCCCTGCCAATGGATAGACGTAACGGATACCCCGGATGGCACTTATCTTTTCGTTACCCGCGTAAACTGGGACAATGCGCCCGATGCACTGGGCCGACTGGAAAAAGATACCCTCAATAACTGGGCGCAGGTGTGCATTACTTTAGATCGCTCATCCGGCACCCTGCAAATGAGCGTGGATCCCAACTGTGCGCCTTTTGTTGATTGTGCAGGAACGGTTTATGGCAATGCCCGTCCGGACTGCAATGGCGACTGCAACGGGACGGCTCTGCGCGGTGACCTCAATGCCAACGGCGTTCAGGAAATCATCGACGCAGAGGATTATGTAGAAGCCATCCTGGCCGACGATATCGAAGCAGCTCCCTGTAATGACCTTAACGGCGATGGGGAAATTACTGTTTTTGACGCCTCCCTGCTGGCCAGTTGCATCAATTACGGAACAGGTCACTTCCACACAGGTACGGGAGCGCACAACCACTGCAATTTCCCTTATGGTGTGACCAACCCCAACGATACGGTTGCGTTCAGCATCATTGCTGCAGATTTTGAAGAAGGTTATATAGACATTGGCATCCGCAACCCGCAATCGCGCATCAACGCTTACCAGTTCCAGTTGGAAGGCGCCATGATTATGGATGTGGAAAATTTAGTTGACCCGGCGGTTTATCCCATTGCACCGCATGCCAACATTGCAGAGGCCATGGTGATCGGTATTTCTTACCAGGATTCAATGATCAATAAGTCGGGAGACGTACAGCCGTTGTGCCGGATTCACCTGTTTGACATTACAGCTGACACGATCTGCATCAAGCAGGTGATCTCAGCCGTGAACAGCAACCAGGAGCAGGCTTATTCCTTCGTAGAAGGTGATTGCATCGCAGCACCCATTGTGGCTACTTATGAGCCGCAAACGCAAATTTCGGTTCAGATTCAGCCGAACCCAAGCTCGGGCAATGCACTGCTGCGTTTCGACAACCCCAACCGGCAAAATTTCCGGCTGTACATCACCGATGCAAGTGGTCGGGTGGTCGCTCAATATGATTCAATCAGTGGCAATGAAATTACCCTGAATGCGGCGAACCTCCCGGACGGCGTTTACGCTTACCGCCTTGTTGGTGAAACAGCGAATGCTGCAGGACGCTGGGTAATCCAGCGCTGATCCTCATAAGCGCGACATGAGCCATTTCGAATTTGCCTAAAAAATAACTCAGAGGGGTTATTTAAAAAAATTCGGAATGGCTCATGTTGTCTCATAAAAACAACTTTTTAGTTCATACTTTATAGCTCAACCATTGAAGGCTCAGAAAAAAACGTTGATACTCTTCTGCTGTATTCCTGCTTTTTCTTGGCTATCAGCCCAGTCCGGGTGTGAAATCCAGGTCAGCCTCACCGGCTACATGATCGACACGCTCTGGTTTGGCCATACCGTAGGCAAGCGCGCCGAACCCGATTTTTTTGCCCTTCGTCAGGCCGATGGCTCCTTTTTGCTGAAAAGCAACGCGCAATTGCCACAGGGGATGTACGCCCTGATCACCAAGCGTAGCTCTGGTGCAAACCTGCAGCATACGCCCTGCTGGCTGGCCGACGGGCAGCGCAAGTTTGCTGTCAAGGCCGATTATACGCAGTTGTTCAACACCATTGCTTTTACAGGTTCAGCAGAAAATGAAACCTTGTACGCTTACCTTAGGGGATATCAGGAACTGACCGACCGGCTGGATGTGGTCACCGACAACTGGAAAGAAGCCCTGGATCAACCCACTTTTGAAGCTAAAAAAGCGGTTGAGCAAGCATTGCAGCAGTTTCAGTCCGACTTTATGCGGTCGCATCACGGCACCCTGACCTCAAAATTAGTGGAACAAACCTTCTTTCTCCTGCCA
>JABWAJ010000294.1 GCA_013361075.1 Saprospiraceae bacterium
TCCCGCCGCTCTAAGCGCTCGCGGTAGATATCTGCGCGGCTTAAGTCACGTTCCGGGAGCAGGCGGTCGGTTGGGCGTTGCTCGGCAAGCCAACGGTCGCAGGAAAGCTGAAGGTGCCTGGTAAAAGCTTTAAACTCCTTGTCTTCAGCGGTTCGAAGTTCGTGGATCTGTTTGGCGACGACATCGTGAACGGGTTCGTATCGGTCCACTTCATCTTCATCCGCCCGAAGCAATTTTGCTGTATCGCTAAAATAGCCTAGGGCCACTTGAACAAGCCCCGGAGGGACATCAAGGATAATCCCCAGCTCTCCGCGTTTGCGCGACTGCTTGGTTCCTTCATCGGTAGCAAACTCATCCAGAAGCCGCTGGGCAAAATCCTCCGGAGCATGTTGTGCGTGCAGAAAAGTCTGGGCTTCGGCCAGCTTCGTCTCTATAAATCGTTTCAGCACGTTCCCCAATTTACCAACAGCCTGGATACTGGACTGGGTAAACCGGGCTTTACCCAGCGTACTGATGGCATGTTCGTACAGGTAATGCAGGTATATTTGCAAATAAGGCAGATGGGCGGCTTGTTTTCCTTCTTTCAGTTGTTCCAGGATGCGTGCTGCTGTGGATGCGGATTGATCCGTGTCAGCCTCCGCTATTTCCGGATGCTCCAGTTCGATGCCGTTCACGAAGCACATTTGCGCGATTACTTCCTGCACTGTATTGTCCTGCATAGATTCTACGCGAAAACGTTTTTGAAATAAAGCCGGTACTTGTGGTTCGTAATCGTATAGGTGCCCAATGTATTCCTCCCGCATGGAAAGGATGATCTTACATGGCAGGTTCACCGTCATCAATTGTTGTAAGTCCCGAAAAAACACTTTTCGTTCTTCGGACGTACCCAATGTAAAGATTTCTTCGAACTGATCGAAAACAAGGTAAATCGGAATCCAGCGGGTTTCAAATATTTCATGAATCACCTGGGGTAGGTCTGTGATCGGTTCGTTGTGTCCCCGCAACCGGTTCAATTCTCCCCGAAGAGAATCGTTGATGTTATCGCGCCGACGAATGAATACCCGAAACCAATCGGTCAATTTGAACACTTTGGGTAGTCCGGCATTGATCAGGCTGGTTTTGCCCGTACCGGAAGCGCCGTATATCAATGCAATCCGGGTTTGTTGCAAAAGGTGATACAGCGCGAATATTTCCGCATCCCGGCCAAAGAAGATATCCTTGTCACCGGGGCCATAAGGCTCGAAGAGTTTAAATGGACTTTGCGGCATGAACTAAGGGTTGATGAATTGGTTTTTGAATTCATTCAGGTAGTGCCGGAACTCCCATGTACTGGCCATAAGATGGTTGGCTTCATGCGTAAAGGAAGCCGTTTCGCCAATATGAAGAAGGCTTACTTCTTCACGGGTTTCATCGAAGCGCCAAACTTTTCCCGGGTTGATGGCTGAAACAAAATGGTAGCTTGGGTGAGGTGCCCCTTCTGGTATAAAATACCCGGCGTATAAATAAATATCTACTTCATTATTGGGCTTCCCGGTAAACACATTGCGATCAATGAGGAATGGGAAGAGATTTAGAGAGGGGGTTTCCAGGTCAAAATCTGCTTGATTAAAACATAGAATGGAACGATTCTCCATCATTTTATGGCCAGTCAAAGGCGCTGGATCTGCTTCCGTGACAATAAGCCGGGAAAGGATGTTGTCATATTCCTCCCGAACATAGCGAAAGTTAACCACATTAATTCCCCGCACCGAAGTCATCACGTGAGTTGTCAGAAAAATGAAGTGCTGAAAAGCCTCTGAGACGAACTCCTGGGCCTGGAAACAATTTTCGAGGGCTTCGTCTTCCTTTAACCGCACCCGTTGCCAGTAATACCGTTTGTGGAGGAAAAAAAAGTCGGCAGCTTCTTGAAATTTTTCAGATTGGAGATATTGCTCCGCTTCTTTAGTGAAATAAACAGAAGCACTGTCTGCCTTTTCCTTTAACAAGGCCAATAAAACAAGAATGCTCTCCCGGTAGGTATCTGGTGAGGCATTGGGGCGGTTTTCATGGAGAAAAGCATGGATTTTTATAGAAGCCTCGGGGCCAGGTTTCAAATCTTGCTGCCAGGCTTCGGCGAAAAGCATGGCGCACGATTGGTGCAGCAGTGTTTCGAAGAAGAAGGCATAATCATAAAGCAGGTCGCGAAAATATTCCTCTGTTCGGGACTCAGGCTCCGCCGTAATTTGGCGCAAACGGATGCCGAGAGGTAGTGGCAAAACCTTTAGTAACTCGGAAATCTTACGGTTATCCGGAACGGTACCGCGGGCGATGTTAGGCGCAAGCCCACGAATAGAGGCCAGGGTCGAACTGTCTGATGTGGCTAAAGCCAAAATCATCTTATTCAGGAAAGAGGTGTGGCGGATTACTTTTTCGTTTGTTGGATGCTGTCTTGAGAAAGGAAGGTTATAATCGCTGGTTTCTTCACCTGCTCTGACGTATAAACCCCAGGGCAGTGATTCTGTTTCCTCAGAACTTTCTGCGTGTAACTGAATGCCCCGATCAGAAGAAAAACTAACTTTTTTATTGAGCTTTTGAGCATCCGTCACGACTTCTGCATAAGCTTCTTTCAGTGACCGACCCAAAGAAAGGTATTGATAAAACTGGGTCGCTACCCAATAAGCACGATTATCGTCCACCGGGCGACTCGTAGCGATCACAAATGGAATTCCGGCGTCATGAAAAAATTGAACTTGCCCTTTGGTGGCACAACCATTTAAAAACAGCAGCTTGACCGTGCCAAGTCCTCTCAGTTTTTTAGCTAAAGCTGTTGCATCGGCGGGGGCATCCGCTAATTGAATTAGATCGCTGGTTGCGTGCCCGGCATAATGTACGACCTCAACTTCCCGGTTGGGAACCTTTAATTCCTCAATGACATCATGAATGGAGGCATCTGGGATCAGTGCTGTGTCAAAAGCTTTAATGTGAGCACTATTTAGGGTTCTTTGGATTTCTTTACCTTCGCTTGACAATTGATTTAGCCTGCTGTCAGGATCATTGGCAGAAAATATAATTAGCGTAGGCATGGGTCAGGGCGTTTGGCAAGGTATTTTTCAAAGTTTATAATTGTTAAATATAAACCAAATACCTCACAAAGATATATTCAAACAGGTTAATTTTCAAAACCAGGTCGATTGCTCATGGATACCTCAAAAAGAATTGTAACAAACTCCATCGCCACGTATTAAACATACGCAAACCCACACCAAAACATGACTACTCCATCATTCGCAACCAAAGTCACTGTGGCCGAAGCCATCAAAACCGGTAAACGGAAAATTTTTTGGCCGATCAAGGCTATGGTACTTGGATTGGGGAGTGTCCAATTTTTTGTAGTGCTGTATTTTCAGCAAAAGGTCTTTGAGTTCATACCCTTGTTTATGGGGATTAGTATCCTGTTAATCCTCGCTTGTTGGGCCTGGTGGGCTTACCACATTGTGGAATGGCGGTTTTGGGCGGTTGCCCATGTGCAGGATTTGAAAAAATTAGAGGCCCGGGCCCGGGAGAACCAATTGATCCACAACAAACTCGATGAGTTGGGACGATTTGAAATCGCCAGCACTGAGACCCGTGAACGGTATAAAAACTGGTACAGAAGATACCAGTCAAACAGTAAAGAAGAAGAAGTTGTGGACAAATCCCTGCCTGCCGAAACCATTTTAGCGTACAGTTGGAAAAGCCATGTCTCTGCTTATTACCTGGGAATCATAGGCTTAATCCTCGTGGTCGGTTCCCAGATTGACCTTGGCCGCAATTTTCATCTGGCTTTCCCGATGGGCGTCATCATGCTCGGAATTTCTCTGGTTTCAATGATCAGTTTTGCCATAAAAAAATCAAGATACCCCCAGGTCTTAAAAGTTAACGACCGTTGGATACAGTTTAAACAGGAACCTCCAATCCCGTGGAGTGCGATCCATACAGCAGTTGCCTCCAGCGATGGCGGGCGGGCGCCCCAAACTTATTTGACGCTCCAGACCCAGGCAGGCCCAAAGTTAGTTTGGAAGATTACCAACCTGAACCTTAGTGTGGAGGAGTTGGATCATATTTTGGAGGTTTATCGAGCAAGGGCGAAAAAAAGCACGATGTAGTTTAGCCCGGCTAATGCCGGAGGTCACATGATCATGGTATTGTGCAACCGCCCCGTCTGAGCTTACCTTTGTCGTACCCCAAAAAATCAAACTTGCTGATTTTTCCTGTCACCACACCTCTTTAATTTCAAAACAAAAGATTCAGCACCTGCTGCGAATGCGCTGCGGGGTAACACCTCTATGTCCCATACGATGAGAAAATGAAATAAGCATTTTTTACATTCAAAACCACTTACAATGAAACGAACACGTCATGTTGTTTTTCCACCTCTTTTGCTTTTTTGTTGTTTAGCCTGGGCTCAAGCTGTTTTTGCACAGAATATCGGACTCAGTGTAGTTGGCTCGGCGGGGGATACAAAACAGCATCCTGATTTTGGAACCTTGTATTGGACGGTTGGCGAAGTGGCCGTAGAAACCCTGGAAGAAAGCCCGATAAACCTTACCCAGGGATTCCATCAGGTATTTTATATCCTGGTAAGCGAACATGGTCCTGCAAAACCCGATTGGGCGCTTCGGCTTTTTCCCAATCCCACTACCGAGTTGGTCACGTTGGAAACATCTTATACCAACGACCTCCACGTCTCAATTTCCAGCCTGAACGGCCAAGCGTTGTATTCCCGAAAAATCATCGGCGGCGGGTCGAATACCTTTGATTTAAAGGACTATCCCGCCGGAACCTACCTGTTCAGCGTCCGCGACGCAGATCAAAACCTTCAAACTTTTAAGATTTTGAAAATCAGGCTTTAGGGCTTAGTTTCGCGGGCTTTAGCCCGCCTACAATTAAAAAAAATATGACAGGAGGGCTAAAGCCCGCGAAACGAAGCCATGTTTAATATCAACCTATTCATTACTCAAATACCTCTTTCGCAATGAAAAAACAATTACTCCTTCTCAGCTTCTTCATGCTGCTCTTTTGCGCAAGCAGCTATGCGCAAGTACCCCAGGGGTTTAAATACCAGGCTGTGGCGCGCAATTCTAATAACCAGCCTTATATCAATCAATCCATGCGGGTACGCATCGGCATCGTGCCTCCAGGCGGTTCGGCGGTTTACACCGAAACGCACAATGTTACCACGACAAGCCTGGGCATCATCAACCTGAATATCGGCCAGGGCACGCCTGTCAGTGGTGCTTTTGCTGCTATTCCCTGGGCAAACAGCGAATATTTTCTGCGCATTGAAATTTCAACAGATGGCGGTTTTAGTTATGCCGATTTGGGGGTAAGTCCGCTCTTATCGGTGCCTTATGCGATTTACGCAGCCAGTGCAGGGGGTACAGGAGGCGATACCGACAACAACCCCACCAACGAATTACAACAACTGACCAAAACCGGCAACGTCATTTCCCTCTCTCAGGGCGGCGGCAGCGTGACCGACGAAGTGAACGACGCCGATGCCAATCCATCCAATGAATTGCAGACGCTGTCCATCAGTGGCACACAATTGTCTATTTCCAATGGCAATTCCGTTAATTTACCGGTAGGAGGAAACGCCGATAACTGGGGCAACCAGGTGGTACAAACGGGCGCTTCCCTGAATGGGGAGGGCACTTTGGCCAACCCGCTCAACATCGCCCAACAAGGCGCCACCAATGGCCAGGTGCTGCAATGGAACGGAAGCACTTGGGCCCCTGGAACGGTATCAGGCGGAGGTTCGGCCGACAACTGGGGCAACCAGGTGGTGCAAACCGGCGCAACCCTTAGCGGGAATGGCACGGCTGCAAATCCGCTCGGCGTGGCTCCGAATTCGATTAACTCCACCCACATTCAGGATGGTAGTGTGCTGGCCTCTGACCTCGCAGCGGGCACCATCCCCAATTACACTGCAGGCAATGGCATCCAGCTTAGCAGCAACCAAATCGTCAACACCGGCGACACCAATGCCGGCGACGACCTCACTTTAGGTACCGGCTTTAGTGGCGACGTCAATGGCACGTACAACAACCTCCAGCTCAATTCAGGGGTGGTGGGCAATACCGAATTGGCCCCCGGCGCGGTCTCCGGCGACAAAATTGCCCAACAAGGCGCTTCAAACGGCCAGGTGCTGCAATGGAACGGCAGCGCCTGGGTGCCGGGAACGGTATCCGGCGGAGGTTCAGCCGACAACTGGGGCAGCCAGGTCGTGCAAACCAGTGCTACCCTTAGCGGGAATGGCACGGCAGTAAACCCACTCGGCGTGGCGACCAACTCAATTAACTCCACCCATATCCAGGACGGCAGTGTGCAGGCATCCGACATCGCAGCAGGCGTTGTCCCGAATTACACCGCAGGCAGCGGCATCCAGCTCAGCGGCAACCAGATTGCCAATACGGGTGATACCAATGCCAGCGACGACCTGACGCTAAGCACCGGTTTCAGCGGCGACGTCAACGGAACGTACAACAACCTCCAGCTCAATTCCGGGGCGGTAGGCAACAATGAATTGGCCAACGGCGCGGTTTCCGGCGAAAAATTAGCCGGCATGGGCGCGTCCAATGGACAGACTTTGAAATGGAACGGCAGCGCCTGGGCGCCTGCTGCTGACAACGATGCGCAAACCCTGACGCTCAGCGGTGGCAATCAGCTTTCCATTTCGGGAGGCAATGCGGTTTCGTTGCCAACCGGTGCCGATAACTGGGGCACACAAACGGTACAAACGACGCCCCTCCTGACGGGTAACGGCACAGCGGCCAACCCGCTTACGGTGGCGGATAACTCGATCAATTCTGCAAAAATTCAGGATGGCTCCATTCAGGCAGCCGACTTAGCTGCGGGGGTAATTCCCACCTACACCGCCGGAACGGGCATCAGCATTTCCGGTAACCAGATTACGAATACGGGAGATGGCGACAACAACGCAACCAATGAGATTCAGACCCTTTCCATCAATGGCACAAGCCTGAGTTTGTCCAATGGCGGCGGCAGCGTCAATTTGCCTGCCGGCCCGACTGGCCCTGCCGGTCCGCAAGGCCCCGCCGGCCCAACGGGCGCAACTGGCCCGCAAG